>JAYKJB010000102.1 GCA_035285325.1 Candidatus Sericytochromatia bacterium | reverse complement strand
CGTAGCCGATCTCGAGTTCCATCTGGTCGATGGCCAGGTAGTTCTCGATGCGGTCCTCCTCAGGAGCACGGGCCGCCTGGGGCTTGGGGGTCTCGGCCTCCAGCTTTTCTTGCTGCTGCGCCCGGGTCTTGCCGTAGGCCACCGCTGCCGTTCCCACTGCCAGCAGGAAGAAGGGCAGGTGCGGCAGCCCCGGCACCAGCGCCAACCCGCCCATGACCACCGCCGACACATACAAGGCCGAAGGCGACTGGGTGAGCTGGCCCGTGATTTCTTCGCCCAGGTTGGCTTTCGAGGCCGCCCGTGTCACGATGATGCCTGCTGCCGTCGAGATCATGAGCGACGGGATCTGTCCCACCAGGCCGTCACCGATGGTGAGGTGGGTGAAGGTCTCCAGACTCGTGAGGGCGTCCATGTCGAGCATCAGCATGCCCACCACGAACCCGCCCACGATGTTCACCAGCGTGATCACGATGCCGGCCACGGCATCGCCCCGCACGAACTTGGAGGCACCGTCCATGGCTCCGAAGAAATCGGATTCGCGGGCGATGTCGGAACGGCGCTTCTTGGCTTCGGCTTCGTCGATGATGCCGGCGTTGAGGTCGGCGTCGACGGCCATCTGCTTGCCGGGCATGGCGTCCAAGGTGAAGCGGGCGGCGACTTCGGAAATGCGCCCCGCGCCGCTCGTCACCACGATGAACTGGATCACGATCAGAATGATGAAGATGACCACGCCCACCGCATAGTTGCCCCCCACCACGAAGGTGCCGAAGGCCTCGATCACGCGACCGGCCTCGGCGTTCAGCAGCACGAGACGGGTGGTGGCCACGTTCAAAGCCAGGCGGAAAAGCGTCAGGATCAGCAATAAGGACGGAAACGTGCTGAATTCGAGGGGACGCTGCACGTACAGGCTGACCATGAGCATGGTCAGCGCCAGGGTGATGTTGGTGACCAGCAGCAGGTCGAGCAGCGGCGATGGCAGTGGCACCACCATCATGCCCACCACCAGCACCATCGCGACGGCGAGCACGAAGTCGCCGGACCTCAGGAACTGGGCAAGCCCGACAGGTTGTGCCGGGTTGATGTTCGCGGCCATGGTGGAGGTGTACCCTTCAGCGTTCAATCAGCACGGGGCTTCCAGGCCTTTTCCAGGCCTGCCCGAGAGGAACATAACACGGCCCCCCCCACGCAAACTGTGAGCAAAGTCCAGCCGCCGGGCGTCGCGCTCAAAACCAGGGAAAGTCGCGACTGCGCTGCAAGACCGTGAGCAGGGTGTCGAAGCCCTTGCTGTCGACCAGCCGCTTGACCCGTCGAAAGCCCTGACCGTAAGCGGGATGCGGGTCCCGCATGAGGGCTTCGATATGGTATTGCGCGAGGGCGTCATTTTTCTCCAGATGAACACGGTAGCTCATGTAGTTGCAGGCTCCCTCCTCCAGTTCAAAGCTGTGGGGTGGACAGCGGTGAAAGTTCCACACGTGCATCAACTCGTGCGCGGCCGTGGCCTCGAGCCAGTGCAGCGGAAGTCCGTGAAGCAGGAAGATCGAGGCCCTGCGATGACGTGTTTCACGTCCATGACGCTCCCAGTGCATCTGGGCCACCCCACTGACGCTCTTGATGCCCGCGTGACTGCGCCCGAGCAACTGGCCCAGGCGATGGCGATCCACCATCCCGACGGGAACCGCCACGTCACGCAGATCGATGCCCCAGCCAGCCATGCGGCCCTTCATCCCCTCGACCACGCGTTGAACGTCGCCCTCGCGCTGCACGGCCGTGCGATGACACTGGCGACAGATCGCGCGCCCATCGGGATAGCGCACGCCTCCGCCGCCGATCGCATCGTGGCAGAGCCGGCTGCAATACTGGCAGGTGGCGTATTCCCGTGTGTGCTCCGCGTGATAGACGTGACCCCAGTGGTCCTTGACCCACGTCCCGACGATCGCTCGGCGACACACCACACAGTGCTGGGCAAGATGCTTGCCGTAACAGGCGACATGCACCGGCTTGCCACGGTGTTCCACGTAGCGATCGAGCACGGGCTGGGTACAGATCTCACAGCGCGGGGCGTAATGGGCCGCAAAGCAGGTCGGGTCCAGAAACGTCCCCTCGTGAGCGTGATACTGACCGATGATGACCGCGCGACAATGGCGACAGCGAAAATGTTCGGGATGAAAGGTCAGGCGCCCGACGCGAAGGTAGCGTCCCTGAATGGGCTCGCGACAATCAGCGCAAATCATGGCCGCCCCTGAGACGTCTCATCTGCTCGTTCCGTTCTGTCGAAGCCGCCCGCGCCCGGCGCTGGAGCCCCTGCTGCCCACACAGAGGACATAGCAGAGATGGACCTGAAAATCAGCGGGACCCTGTTCAATTCTTCGGGCGGGGGCCAGGGAGGCTTTTATTTCGGCCGCGGCCAGAAGGACGGCGAAAATCAGGAGGAAGAGGAGCCGGAGGCCCCCGCGCCGGGCGCAGCCTCGCAAGACCAGGTCCGCTTCTCCGCAGAGGCTCTGGGGCGTGACGCCGAAAAGCTGACTACCCGCATCCCCTCTCGCCTGACCCTGCCGCCCCGGCCCGAACTTGAACCCGTCCCGGCGGAAGAGGCGACCGAACGGGAGTGGCGGCGCCTGGAAGCCGAACTGCTGGGCAAATTGAAGGTGCTCGATTTCGCGGTCACGCGATTCGAGACGGCCTTCGCCAGCCGGTTTCACGCGGAGGTGGGCGAAGTCTCGATTCCGCGCTTCACGCCCAGCGAGGGCACGGGCTGAACGCCGCCGCTGGCCTACAATTACAGTCACCTCGCCACCTCGCGGGGCCTCAACGTCCCTGAGCCGTCGTTTCGAACAGATCCGCCGGCATCTGCAGGCCACTGCCTGCCGTCGGCAGGGCGTGCCCACGGGAATTGAGCTTCTGCACCATCACCAGAATTTCGGCCACTGCGGCGTAGAGATCTTCTGGAATCTCGTCTTGAATCTCGAGTCGTCGGTACAGTTCACGGGCCAGTGGGACATTTTCAATCATCGGAACACCCGCTTCGGCGGCGATGGTCTTGATGCGTTGCGCGATCAGGTCGAGCCCCTTCGCCACCACCACCGGCGCCACCATACTGTCACGGTCATACTTCAGCGCGACCGCCACGTGGGTCGGGTTGGTCACGACCACGGTCGCGGAGGGCACATCGGCCATCATCCGACGCCGCGCTGCCTCTCGCTGCGCACGGCGGATCCGGCCCCGCACGATCGGATCACCTTCACTCTGCTTGGCCTCGTCCTTGATTTCTTGCTTGGTCATGCGCAGGCCACGTTCGTACTCCCAGCGCTGGTAGAAGAAGTCCAGGGCGGCAAAGAAAACCAGCGCCAGAACGGCCCGCCAGCCGATCGTCCAGGCCAGGTCCCCGTACAACCAGGCCACGCCCTCGCGGTCCATCAGGACCGTGGCGACCAGCTGGTCGTAGCGGTCCTCGATCGTCCTGTAAGCGATGATGGCAACCACGATCATCTTCACGATCGCCTTGAGAACCTCCACCACCGAGCGAAGCGAGAGGATCCGCTTGAACCCGGCAATCGGATTGATTTTCTCGAGCGACGGCCGCAACGGCTCGGTCGTGAAGATGACGCCCACCTGAAGGTAATTGGCCACGAGACCGGCTCCCATGAGCATGAGCAGGCACGGTCCCACGATCAGGAAGAATTCCCAGCCCAGCGTGACGAACACCCGGTGCAACATCCCCACCGTCATGTCGTCCCTCGGAAAGACCGAGAAGGCTTCCCGTGCCAGATCGAGCAGGCGCGTGCCCATATCGTCGAACTGCAGGCGAATCCCCGTGATGGCCGCCAGCAGCACCACCGCTGTGTTCACGTCCATGCTGCGGGCAATGTTGCCCTTCTTGCGCGCCTCCTGCAGCCTTCGTGGAGTGGGCTTTTCGGTGCGTTCTTGCCCCCCGGATTCAGCCACGGTTCGCCATCACCTCCCTTCTAGGGCGCCAAAAACTTCAAAATCCCGCCAAAGGTCCGCTCGGTTTCCGTGGCCAGGTAGCCGGCAATCAAGGGGAACGAGAGCGCCATGGTCATGATGCCGAGGACGATCTTCACGGGGAACGAGGCCACGAAGATGTTCATCTGGGGCAGAATGCGCGCCACGATGGCCATCGCCACTTCCCCCAAGGCCAGCACCCCCAGCACCGGGGCTGAAATCATCATGGAAATCCAGAACAGATCGCTGGCCGACTTGAGTAACACCGACAAGGCCTGCTCATCGAACAGGAAAGAGCCCAAGGGAACCGATTGGAAGCTTTTCTGCAAGGCGATCAACAGCCAGTGATGGCCATCCAGCAACAGAAAAATCAGCACCCCCAAGAGCAGATAGAACTGGGCCACCACGGAAATCTGACCGCCCGCTGTCGGGTCGAAAACACTGGCCATGCTGAAGCCCATTTGCAAGCCGACCAGTTGCCCGGCAAACTGAACGGCCACGAAGAAAAGCTGGCACAGGAAGCCAATCAACAGGCCCAGCATCATTTCCGACAGGACCAGCGGCAGGATGCCCCAGATGGACTCGGTGTCTCCACGAATGGGAACCTGGGCGACCAGGGGCGAGAGCATCAGCGCAAGCAAGGCCGCCAGGCCAATCTTCACGCGCGGCGGAACATTGGCATTGCCCAGCACCGGAGCCACCAGGAAGATCGCAGAGGCCCGGACCAGCACCAACAAAAACACGGCCAGTCCTTGAGGGGGCATCTGCATCCACGCGGCGAGGTTCATCGAATGAGGTCCTTCAGCGCGCGTAGGTGGGCAGGTTCACGAGCAGGGAGGTGGTGTAGTCGATCGTCACGTTGAGCATCCAGGGCCCGAAAAAAGCCAGCGCCGCAAACACCGTGACGATCTTGGGAATGAAGGTCAGGGTCATCTCGTTGATCTGCGTGACGGCCTGGAAGACCGACACCGCCAGACCGATGATCAGGCTCAACACCAGGGTGGGCATGGCCAGTTGCAGCAGGATCCAGAGTCCCCGCTGGGTCAGTTCCAGCACGATGGCCTGTGTCATGACGCGCGCCTCCCGATCACATGAAGCTCGTGACCAGGGCACGGCTGAGCAGATGCCAGCCGTCCACCAGCACGAACAGGATGATCTTGAAGGGCAAGGAGATCACCACTGGGGGGAGCATCATCATGCCCATCGACATCAAGATGCTGGCCACGACCATATCGATGACCAGAAACGGCAGATAGATCACGAAACCGATCTGAAAAGCGGTCTTGAGTTCGCTGGTCACGAAGGCAGGGATGAGCACGTACGTGGGCACTTCCTTCGCCAGCTTGGGACGCTTGATGTTGGCCATCTTCACGAACAGGGCCAGGTCTTTTTCCCGGGTCTGACGGAACATGAACTGCCGGATCGGCGCCTCAGCCCGCGCAAACGCGACATCCTGGGAAATGGCCTTGTCCGACAGCGGCTTCCACGCGTTGGTGTAGATGTCATTGGCCACGGGCGCCATCACGAAAAAGGTCAGAAACAGCGCCAGCCCGATGACCACCTGGTTGGGGGGCATCACCTGCGTCCCGATCGCCTGACGCACGAACGACAACACGATCACGATGCGCGTGAACGCCGTCATCAACACCAGGATGGCGGGCGCCAGGCTCAGGATCGTGAGCATGGCCAGGACCTGCAAGGTCACGGAAATGTCTTGAGGCGATTCCGAGCCACTCAAGCCGATGTTGACGTTGGGCACCGGCACGGGTGCCGCCAGCGCCGGCGCCCCCATCGCAAACAACAAGGTGGCGGCCACGGCCGCTGCGGCCCAGCGCCACATCAGTCCCACCCGCCCCGGCGATTCAAGTCACTGAGGGCCCCGCGGAACATGTCGCCCCCCTGGCCTTGCACCACGCTTTCCAGATCATAGACCTGGTTGAACCCCGTGCTCTGCCCCCGACTGGCAGCCAGCAACAGCTGGACCTGTCCCGGCTCATCGATGCACGCCAGCGTGGTCAGCCCCTGGGGCGAGGCCCCCACGACCAGCAAGCGGTCGCCCCCGACACTCACCAGATGCATCGCCTGCCCGGGGCCGAGGGTGGTGGTTTCCAGCACCACCAGGTTGCGCCCCTTGGCGAGCGACAGGCCCAGGGGGCCGCCGCCGGCAGTAAGCTTGCGCAACGCAAACAGGGCAGCCAGCAACATTCCCACCACCAGCGCGAGTTTCAGTAGCATCCCACCGGTGCGATCCCACCACGGGGCATCGGCATTCAACTTGGGCTCCTCGTAATCCCTCAGCTTGAAGGGCTGGTCCTCCTGCATGTAAGCAGGCCCCGCGGGTTTGGCCTTGGCCACGGGCGGGGTAACGGCCGGCGCGACGGCGGCGGGGGGCGGGTTCATCGGAGCAGGCGGCTCCGCCGGCGGAGCCGCGCCCGGGGGAGGCGCCAGGCCGCTCGGAGGCAGTGGCGCTTGCTTCAGGCCGGCCTCGGCCGCCTGCTGCAATTCCACCGGGGCCATGACCTTCCAGCCTTCGCCCCCGTCCGCGGGCGTCTGGGCACAGACCGGAGAGGCAGCCCCCAACGCTCCCCACAGCAGGGGGAGCAGCAAGCTGACAAGAAGCGTTCGCAGACGACTCAGCACGACACGTTCGACAAAGGGGGCCGGGTGCCGCTTACCCTCCCGTGGCCGGTTTGACGCGGGCCAAGCCTGGGTCCACCGGGCTGATGAGCGACATAACGCTCATCAACATAACAAATCCGCCCTGAGAAACTTGTGACGGATACACGGACGTGGGGAGGTCAGGAAGCAGTCTCTTCCGCCACCGCGTCGTTCGCGGGGGTTTCAGCGGGCGCAGGTTCAGACTGCGACGCCTGCGATTGCGGCAAGATCTTGCGCACCGCGTCGACCACCCGGATCGCCTCAAAGGGCTTCACCACGAAATCGCGTGCGCCCTCTCGAATGGCTTCGATCACCATGTTTTGCTGCCCCATGGCGCTGCACATGATCACGCTGGCCGCGGGATGGGTGCGGCGGATCGCCTTCAAGGCCGTGATGCCGTCCATCTCCGGCATGGTGATGTCCATCAACACCAGGTCCGGCTCTTGCTCACGAAAGCGCTGGACCGCCTCCAGTCCCGTGGCAGCCTCCGCACAGACCTCGAAGCCATGTTTGAACAGGATGTCCTTGATCATCATCCGCATGAAGGCGGCATCATCGGCGATGAGAATTTTCATGGGGGCGGGCGGAGCACTCTCTGAGGGAAGCTCACCCGCGCCGCCGCTACAACTTGAGATGGTTGAAGCGTTCCTGCGGGCTCACGATTTCGGTGAGACGAATGCCAAAGCTCTCGTCGATCACGACGACCTCGCCCTTGGCGATCAACTTGCCGTTCACTAGCATGTCTACCGGTTCTCCAGCCAGCTTGTCAAGTTCGACGACCGAGCCCTTGCCGAGGTCGAGGATGTCCCGAATGGGCAGGCGCGTACGGCCCAGTTCAACCGTGACCTTGAGCGCCACGTCGAGAATCAGGTCGAGGCCGCTGATGCCCTCGCCGCTTGGCTGGCGCGTGAGAGGCGCAAACTGAGCCTGCTTGACGGCCACCGCGTCCTGCTGGGGAAAGGCCCCCGCCGCCATGGCCAGTTCCAGCGCCCCGGGTGCGGCCGCCGTCAAGCCGGCAGGCGCGAGCCCCCCAGGCAGGTCCGACAGCCCTGGCGGCAAGCCCCCCGGCGGAAGCCCGCCAGGCAGATCGGCGAGCCCTGCGGCCATGCCCCCCGACACCGCGGAGGCGGCCAGATCGTCCGCAAAGGCTTGAGGCACGGTGGCTTCTGCCACGCCTGCAGCGGCGGCCTCATCCCGTTCGGCCGCTGCTTTGGCCGCCTCGGGGTCGTCGGCAGCCAGCTGGAGAATCTGGACCATCTCACGAGCGGCCTGGTCCGGCACCAGCTCGAGCAGCTCGCTGTCGAGCAGGTTTTCGATCTTGAACTGATGCCGCACCAAGGTCAGGGCGCCGTCCGGAAAGAGCGTGGCGGCAGCGGCAAACATCGCTGGCATCTCAACGGCAATGCGCGGGGCCGAAATGCCGACGCGACGAAGCATCAAGGTGCTCAAGGTATTGGCGGCATTGCCCAATCCCTGGTTGAAGGCCTCGCCCACGGCCGAGAGGTGTTCATCTCCCAGCTCCGCGGGAGGGGTCGTGCCATCGCCTCCCATCATCAGGTCGCAGAGGATGGCCGCGTCAGTCGGTTTCAGCAAGAACAGGTGGGGGAAGGAACGCCCGATCTGGAAATCGAGCGAGACCAGCAACATGGGTTCGCCGTGTTCCTGGACGACGGACTCCCAGGCGCCGGCACGCACCTCCGCCACGGCAAACTGAACCGTCTTGTTCAGCAGCATGGACATCGTCGACGCGCTTGCCCCGAGCGCGTAATTGCTGAGATCCGAGAAGGAGGCCCGTTCGGCCTCTTCCAGCGGGCCCAGCGGGGTCGGGTTGGTGCTTTCAGTCATTCGTCATCCAGTTCTCTGTCGGCAATCACGCGGGTCAGTTGCACGGCCATCTTGTTGCGAATCAGGCCAGGGCGCCCTTTGAATTTCAGCTTGTCCGCCACCAGGACAGGCAGATCGTCATCCACGTATGAATTGAGCGGCACCACGTCGCCTACCCCCACCTTGAGAATATCGCCCACCGTCAGGTCAGCGGTGCCCAGCAACACCTGAAACGGGATTTTCGCCTGTTCAACCTTCTGTCGAATGTCACGCGCATGCTCGGGGCTCTGTTGCTGCTTGGCGAGCGTGAACATCATTTGCGAACTGATCATGTTGATGACCGGTTCAAGCACCACGTAAGGAATACAGATGGAGAGCGGTCCGGCGGACTCGCCGAATTTGGCTTCGAAGGTGATCAGCACCACCACGTCGGTCGGTGGCACAATCTGGATGAAGCGGGGGTTGGTCTCCATGGACTCCTGTTTGGGCTGCACCTTCACCACGGTGCTCCAGGCTTCCTTGAACGCTTCCAGGGCGCGCAGCAAGATGGTGCCCACCAGCGCCCGCTCGATCTCCGTGAGGTCGCGTCGCATGCGACTGACCTTGCCCGGCCCCCCCAGCATCCGGTCGATGATGGCCGAGGCGATATCGAGGTTGATCTCGAAGATGCAGTTTCCCACCAGCGGGGCGATGGAGAAGATGTTGACAATGGTAGGAGACGGCACCGAGCGAATGAACTCGTCGTAGGTCAGCTGCTCGACCGACGCCACCTCGATCTGCACCACCATGCGCAGATGGGCCGACAGCACCGTGCTGAGGATGCGCGCGAAGTTCTCGTGCATCATCGACAGGGTGCGAATGTGTTCCTTGGAAAACTTGTTCTGCCGCTTGAAGTCGTAGGCCCGGACGTTTCGCTCGCGCGCGCCCGTCTCCTCGTTCATCTTCTCGGCCGTGAGTTCTCCCGTCGACAAAGCCGACAGAAGGGCATCGATCTCATTTTGCGAGAGAATTTCTGCCATGGGGGCCGCAGGTTCCAGCGAGGGGAGAGCGTCGCGGAGGGAGTTCAGGCTTCGTCGATTAAGAGACGACGAACTCCGTGAAGAACACGTTCATGACTTCCGGCAATGGCTTCGGCGCGTGCGGATCAGCCGCAGCGTCGCCACCACCCCCACCGGCCTCCTCGGCAGGCGGTTCTTCCTCCGCGGCCGGTTTCTTTTCCGGTTCGGGAGGGGTATGGGGCGCCGCGTGGGGGTCGGGCGGCGGCGGATACATCCGCTTCAAGCCCTGATTGATGTTGTCCTTGAGCTTCTTGCGTAGCCCGATGCGACCGGCATCGGTTTTGAGTTCCTCGGCGGAGTAACCCGCAATCGTCTCGATGGCCGTGTCCTTGAAGAACGCCTCAAACTTCTCCAGCGGGTTGACGGCCTTGGCGCCGTGGCTGCCGCCGCCCCCCGTCGGCCACAGCGCCTCGTCGGCGAGGAACT
Source organism: Candidatus Sericytochromatia bacterium (assembly GCA_035285325.1). Lineage (NCBI taxonomy): Bacteria > Bacillati > Candidatus Sericytochromatia > Candidatus Sericytochromatia bacterium. Next base: position 40,142 of record JAYKJB010000102.1, on the reverse strand, counting down.
GGAAGCTCACCGAGAACTTCAGAAAGCGTCCGCCCTTCAGATTGACGATCTGAGAGGTCAGGATCGGCACGGTCGGACCGGGCATGCGCGCTTTGTGCTTGTGCATCGCGGCCACGGCCTGGGCGTCCATCTGGGACTTTGCCAGCATGAAGCGCGAGACATAAAAGTGGACGCCAAGAAAGGTCGCCCCCACCGTGGTCAGCGCGAATCCCAAGCCCAACGCGATCCACTTCAGGTCGGGAGACATCCCGCCCTTCTTCTTCTCGTCTTTTCCGTCTTTTTTCAGGTTTTCTGCCATCGCATTCCGGCCTCGTCAAACGCCCAGCGCCCTCCCATCGTCGCCCGGGAAGCGGCGCCAGTCAGTGGGGTGCCTCACACCTGCAACATAACTACAGCTGGCCCGCGGGGCGCTGGCCTTTGAAATCGGTCTTCAGGATGACGATGTCGACGCGGCGATTCTTGGCGCGATTCGCGGGGCTGTCATTGGAGACTATCGGTTTGTATTCCCCGTAACCCGCTGCTGATAACCAGTTCGGCGGGATTCGATGGGCCTCGACGAAGTAGCGCACCACGCTGGTCGCGCGGGCGGTGGAGAGTTCCCAGTTGCTCGGGTACTGCCGCGTGCGGATGGGCGTGTTATCGGTGTGGCCCTCGACCAGGATGTTGCGCTTGCTCTGCTTCAGCAAACCCGCCACGCGGTGCATGATACGTACCGCTTCCGGCTTGAGATAGGCGTCGCCGGCGTCAAAGAAGGCGCTACTCGCGAGTGATACGACCAACCCTCGCTCGGTCATTTTGGTTGAAATGGCGAGTTCCCCGTCCTCGCCACGCGCCCCCTCTTCACGGGAGGCCTTTTCAATTTGTTTTTGCATCTCGATGAGCGCGAAGTCCATCGGGGTAGCGCCCCCGACCAACACGTTGGGTGAGCCATTGATAGGCGCTTCACCCGCCCCTGAGGTGATATGAAAGGCATTGCGCAGGGCGTTTTGAAGTTCGGACACCTTCCGATGTTCCGTCACCGACAGCGCGTAGAGGATCACGAAAAAGGCCATCAGCAGCGTGATGAGGTCGGCGTAAGTGAGCAACCAGCGTTCGTGGTTGGCATGTCCTCCGTGCTTTTTCTTTCTGCTCATGGACCGGGGAGGCGCTCCTCAATGCTTGTCTTTGCCGATGTGCTTGCGGTGCGAGGGGGACAGGTAGCTCTTCAGCTTCTCCTCGACAATCTGCGGATTGTCACCCGCCTGAATGGCGATGATACCAGCGATCATAATCTCACGCACGTGCATCTCTTCTTCACTGCGGCGTTTGAGCTTCTGCGCCATCGGCAGCCAGAGCAGGTTGGCCGTCCACACGCCGTAGAGCGTGGCCGTGAAGGCGACCGCAATCCCGGCGCCCATCTGTTCAATCGAGCCACCCAGGTTGCCCAGCAACGAGATCAGGCCCATCACGGTACCGATGATGCCCATGGTCGGGGCGAAGCCTCCCAGACCGTCCAGAATGGCGGCCGGAACGGCGTGACGAGACGCCAGGAAGTCCAATTCGGTCTCCAACATTTCCTTGATGGTGTCCTGGTCAAGACCGTCTGCCACCAGCTGGATGCCTTTCTGGAGGAAGGGGTCACCGGCCGCCTGCACCTCGGATTCCAGCGACAGCAGGCCCTCGCGGCGAGCCTTTTCTGCAAACCGAACCAGTTTGTTGACGATATCCGTCTCTTCAAAGCCGTTTTTCTTGAAGGACATCCCCATACAGGTGGGCAGATTCTTCAACTCGTGCATCGGGAAACCCAGCAAGGCGCAGCCTAGGGTGCCGCCCAGCACGATCAGGGCCGCGGATGGATTGAGCAAGCTCAACACGGCCATCACGTCCCAGCCGTTTTCCCAGATGTGGGCCACCAGCATCGATCCGAAGCCGACGAGCAACCCCAGTGCGGTCGAAATTTCCATGGACGTTCAACCCCTTGTTCAACGAGCGAACCAGCCGCCCGCATTGGCTAACGATTGGCGATGGCCTCCGGGCCATTCAGATAAATGGAACGCTTGTAGGCGACAATCCGGGCCACAACCTCATCCGGACTTTCCTTGACGACCAGCTTGTGGTCGGTCGTCAGGCTCAACACCGTGTCGGGCGTGGCCTCGATGGTGCTGATGAGATCCGAGTTGAGAATGAACGGTGCCCCGGTCAGGCGGGTCAAGTTGATCACGGCATTCCTCCCTTTGCGGCGGCACGCCGCGCATTGACGCGTGTGATGAAAACCAAGAGTTCCGCCACCACCGGATAGAGGTCTTCCGGGATGGCCGTGCCGATTTCAACCAGGGAGAGGGCTTCTGCCAGCTCAGGATTGGACTCGACCGGCACCCCGGCCTCGCGCGCCAACGCCACGATCCGGTCGGCTATCAGGCCTTCGCCGCGGGCCACGACGGTGGGGGCCTCGTCGATGCCGTGCTCGTAACGCAGGGCCACGGCGCGAATTTTGGCGTCTGTCGCGTCATCGGACGGAGCCATGGTCACACCTTCCGGTCGAACTGCAACACATCCCCCAGGCCAGCCACCCGCGGGCTGCCAGGCGGGAGGGAGCGAGCCAGGCGCGTGCCGACCCGGCCGGGCGAAAGGCCCAATCGGGCGATCGCCGCCTTGAACTCCTCCAGCTGCTGCTCGACGAACAAACGGTCGGCCTGGTCCGCCAGGCCGAGGGACAGGTTGAGGACCCCGTCGGACAGCGCCAGGTCCGCTTGCACCGTGCCCAGGTGCTCGGTGTCCAGCACGAAGACCAGACGGCTCACGTCCGAGGGCTCGGGGCGCGCGTTCTCCTGTGCCCTGGCGTGCACCTGCAATTCCGATTCGCCCTGCTGCCCCCCCAGTTGAGGCAGCCACAAAGGCAAGGCGAGCGGTTGCTCGGGCTGAGAGGGCGTGGGCGCGGCAGTGTGCATGAGCTGGATGTAACGAACTTCCGCAACGGCCTCGTTCAGCCGTTGCTTGAGCCCCTTGTGCTCTGGGCCCAGCGCACGGGCCAGGCCTTCAAGCAAGCTGGCGAGGTCTGGAACACGGGGCGCGGGCCCGCCCGCTCTGGTCTCAGTATGCGTCGGTACCGGCGCCCCGGACTGTGATGCGGGTACCCGCACCGGCGCCGCTGGTGGCCGTTCGACCTCTGAGACGCTTGGTTCCGCGACCGCGTCGGAAGCGGTTGCCGCCGCACCGGCAGCCGCCGGCCTCACCTCCGGACGGGCGGGCTCGGCCTTGCCGCCGTCCCCGGCGCGGAACGGGTAGACCTGAGGAACGAGGGCCTTGATCCAGGCTTCGAAATTTTTCCGAAACTCGGACACCGGGGCACTGGGGGCCGAGCCACGCAGCAACACCAGCAAGGCACGCGCCGCCTCGGCCTCCGGGGCACGCGGTGCAGCCGCACGGGCCGCCACGGCCGGCAGCAGGTCCCTCAAGATGGCGCCGAGCCTGGGCGGAGCCTCCGGCATTTCGCGGGCGGCCAGCAGGGCGATGGTCGGTGGCGTCAGGGCCACCCCGGCTCGCTGCAACAGCGCCGCGGCGGCCGTTTCTCTGGGCCCAGCCTGTTCAAATGGCCTCAGCGCGGCCAGCAGGCGCAGGGCCGAGGCGCGGTCGAGGGAGCCATCGCGGGCAATCAGGATCCGTGCCACCAGGCGACTGCGGTCGTCGACCGGCAAGCCGGCTTCCCGCAGAAACGTGTCGATGGCTGCCTCGGGGAGCTTGGGCGTGTGGCCGTCCTGCGGCGCGCTGGCCTGGATGGCCAGCCGGATCATGCCGTCTTTCAGCATCTCGACCCGCACGAACAGCTTGTCGCCGACATTCAATGCCGTGTGGGCTTCCGCCACGACTCGCTCGCCCGCAATGTCCAGCGTCGCCTCGCCGCCGGCGGCGGCGATCACGCGCGCCTCGACGACCTGATTGTTCTGCAGGGTGTTGGGGTTGGTCGTGGTCGGGGTGGGTTGCTCGGCCTGGCTCCCCACCACGACGCTGTGTCTGGAAAAATCGATGCCGCGGATGAACACGGCTCACCCCCGAACTTCCGACGAGCAGCCTGAAAGCCTCACGGCCAAGGCATTCCGTCATCTGGGTGGCGGGGGGGCGCGCGCTGGTGCGACGCGCCCCCACCTGGATCAGCGCTTCAGATTGAGCAGTTCTTGCAGGACCTCGTCACTGGTGGTGATCACCCGCGAAGAGGCCTGAAATCCGCGTTGCGTGGTGATCATGTCGGCGAACTGCTCGGCCAGGTCGACGTTGGAATTCTCCAATGCACCGGAAATCAGCGTGCCGGCATCGCCCAGGCCGGGCGGACGCACCACCGCGTCGCCGCTGTTGTTGGATTTGATGAAGATGTTGTCACCTTCCTTCTGCAAGCCGCCGGGGTTGGCGAAGGTGGCGATCGCCATCTGGGCCAGCAACTGCTGCCGACCGTTGGAATAGACACCACTGACCAGCCCGCTCTTGTCGATCGTGATGCCCGTCAGGTCGCCGCGCGGAAAGCCGTTCTGGTCGGTGGACACAGCGGTGGACGCCGTCGCGAATTGGGTCACGCCCTCAGGTTTGCCCTCAGAACCGAAGTTGGGAATGATCGTGGTGCTGGCGATGTCGCCGCTCGGAAGCTTCCAGCCGATCTCGACACTGCCCGCGTCGTAACGGATGCCGGGCGTCGCCGACGGCGGCGGACGGTCCACCAGCAAGCCGTTGGCCCCGAAGACCAGCTTGTTGTCGCTGGGATTGGGCGCAGTGGCCGGCTTCATCAAGGGCGCACGAGGGTTACCAGAGGCCGGGTCGACATAGGTCGGGTCATTGTTGATGACGTTCCAGGTCCACTCGCCAGCCGCCGTGTGGGTGAAACGGAAGGTGACCACATGCGAGGTGCCGAGCGAATCGAACACGTCGGTGCTGGTCTCGAAGTAGTTCGGCGGGTCGTTGGCATTGACCGGAGCCGTGGTCGTGATGCGCTGATCGAGGTTCCCGCTGAACACCACCTCGGTGGTCTTGCGCGGCGGAATGAAGGAACCGCTGGGCACCTTGACCTCCCGGATCGGCGCGGCCTGGTCAATCTCCCGGTAAGGCTCACCCGCCTGGTCCTTGCGTTCGACCGACTGGTAGCCCATGACCTTCAGACCACTCCCCGGCGCCACCAGGTTGCCGTTGCGGTCGAAATCGAACCCGCCGTTGCGCGTATAGTAGCGCTGTGGGCCATCCTGCATGACGAAATAGCCGTTGCCCTGCAAGGCCAGGTCCGTCACCTTGCCCGTCGTCTGGATCGTGCCCTGCGTGTTGACGGTGTCCACCGTCGCCACCGACATGCCGAGGCCCACCTGCTTGAGGTTCACGCCCCCGCGGTCGATCGAACCGCCAGGCGCCGTCGAGGGGCTGATGAGTTGCGAGACCTTGTCGGCGAAGGCGACGCGACTGTACTTGAAGCCGGATGTGTTGACGTTGGCGATGTTGTTACCGATCACGTCCATGCGGGCTTGATGGTTCCGCATCCCGCTCACGCCGGTGAATATGGACCGAATCATGGGGACTTCCTCCTGTTACCTGCAAGCGAATACCGTTGATGGTGAGCAGGCTCGAGCCACATTCGGCGCTCGAGAGGGCCTCCTGGCTTCACGGTCGGTGAAGCGTCGGTCCAGCCATCGCATTCCTGCTCGGTTGTTTCGTTTCAGATGATGACGGCGCTGTCGATGTTGGTGAACACGTTCTCCTTCATACCGGCCGGGTCGACGGCCGTGATCACGGTGCGATTCTTCACACTCACCACCAGGGCCGCCTTGTCACTCAGAACCAATGCCTCCCGCGCCCCTTTGGCCGCCGCCCGCTCCACGCCGTCATGGATGCGAGCCCAATCCTGGGCGTCGAGGTCAATGCGACGCGACTGTAAGCGCTGCTGAGCGTGCGCACTGAGCTTGAGAGGGGGGGCCGCCAGCTTGTCCGCCAGGACGCTGCCGAAACTCGGCCCGGTGGTCGGGGCAGGCTTGCGGGCACTGCTCCCGGGTCCCAGGGGCCCCACGGGCCCCAGCGCCTGATTGAGATAGATCTCGTCCACCGTGTGTTCCCCGAATCAGCCCTTGGGAGCCGCTGGCGCAGGGGGCTGGGCCCCGGGTTGGGCGACGGTGCTGATCCAGGACGTGTCGTAAGCCTGGCCGTTGACCACCAGCTTGACGGCGCCCTCGATCTGCCGGACCTCCGAGACCACCCCGGTCACGACCTTGCCATCCGCTTCCGGGGAAACCAGCTTGACCTCCTTGCCGATCAGGCCGCTGGCCTGACTCAAGGCGGAAAACTGAGATTGGCTGGCCATCAGCTTGTTGAGGTTCTGCATCTGTTCCAAGGAAGAAAACTGCGCCATCTCCGCGATGAACTGCTGGTCTTCCATCGGCTTGAGTGGATCCTGGTTTTTGAGCTGCGCGACCAGCAAGTTCAGAAAGGCATCCTTGCCGAGTTCTTTGCTGACCGCCTTGGCCTTGCTGCGGGTCTCAGCCTGGCCCATCAGGTCCTTCAGGGTGCCCACCAGGGCAGTGTCATTGGCCATTGTGGCGTTCCTTTCTGCCGGGCTGACCGGAACCGAGCGCGCACGGCGCTGTCAGTTCAATAGTCGGCCAAGCGTGCCGTCGACTTGAATGGGCAGGGCCGCTCGAGCGGCCCCCCCCCTCACGCGACGAAGTCGATGCCTTGCGCCCGGTCGCCAGGCGTGGCCACCAGTTCCGCCAGGGTCTCGTCGTTGCCGTTCCAGGTGCCGTAGTCATTCACCTGGCGCCCCCCTGAGGCCGTTCGCTGGCCCTGCTGCTGTTGCTGCTGGTCAGCGAAGGGGGAACTGCCCATGTCAAAGCCGCCCAAGCCTGCGCTGTTCAGCGCGACCTCGACGCGGTCGACCTTCAGGCCCAGTTCCTGGAGGCTGCGTTGCAGCGCCACCACCTGGTTTTCGAGCAAGCCCTTGACCTGGGTGGAGTCGGCGGTCAACTGCGCACTCAATACCCCTTGATGGGATACCACCTTGATCTCAAGCTTGCCCAGATGCTCGGGGTAGAGCTGGAGCTTGAGCGTATTTTGCTGCTGGGCCTTCATCAATTCGGCCTGCTTCAAGATCTGAGGCAGCACCTCCTCGGCCCGGACCGGGGTCTGAGGCGCCGCGGGCGCGGCCCCCGTCCGGGTGGTGTCCCCCAGGGCCTTGTCGCCGGAGGGCGCATTCAGGCCGACCGTCTCGGGGCGGGCCTCCGGAGCGGCGGTCGAGACAACCTGCTCCGTCTCGGACTCGAGAGCCACGTCGACCTGGGGCATCGCGGGGGAGGCCGTTTCGAGGGCGGGGCCCTCGTCCAACGACGCCGCCAGGGTATTCGACCCTTCCGCGACTGGGGCTTCGGCCGGCGCTTCGGCGGCCTGAGCCCAGTTGATCATCATGGCCGCGGGCTCGCCAGCGCTGACCTGGGCAGGCGTGGCACCCTCCGGGGTGCTCGTTTCGGTCTGAAGCTGGGTCACACCGAGGGCCTGGGCCATCGCCTGCCATTCACCGCTCCCCCGCTGGGCGCCTGTCGACCTGAGCGATTGCTGCGCGGCGGTGCCCTCAGGCGTGGAGGTCAACCAGGCCGCAAACTCCGCCGCGTCCGGGGCATCAGCGGTCGCTGGTGGCAGGGAGGTCAGTCCCGCGGTTGCGCCGGCCGCCTGCGCCCCGCCTTCCACCGCGATGCCAGGAGCCGTGAGCAAGGCCTGGGGAAATTCGCCGGAGAGCGTCTCCGTGGTCCCCCCCACCGTCTGAGTGGGCGCGTTGAGCCACGAGACGATCAAACCGGGGGCCACCGCCAGGTTGGGGTCTACCCCAACCGGAAAGGCCGGTCCAGCCAGCACGAGATCTTCCAGACTGGGAGCAGCAGCGGGCGGGCCCTCGGCCCCTTGCTCCTGGTCGGGCTTGGAGGCCTGGTCAGCCGATTCGGAGGAGGTATCGCTGGCGGGTTTACCCGCCTCGCCGCCGGCAGCCGCCTCGGCCTTCGTTTGAGGCTGGTCGGGACCGGATTCCTCGACCGAGCCGTGCTCCACCGGGGTAGCAGCCGCCTGGGTGGCGTCATCCGCCTGCGGGGAGAAGCTGTTCTCTCTGTCCGGCTCGCGCGCCGGGGAGTCGACCTGTCGGCTGACGGGAGTCTGGACTGGCGCAACCGGGTCACGTCGGTCGGCTGCGAACAGCGCCGCACCGAAATCGGCGCCGGACTTGGGTGGGCCCGAGGGCCGGGGAGCTGGCCTTGCGGCCAATGCCCCCAGTTCAATCGGGGGAGTGAACGGCACGGAGGGTCACCTCTTTCTGGGATCGCGCACGGGCGCAGAACGGGTCACCTCGGATCTATCGGCGGCCAGAGCGGAAAGTTGAGGGTTCCGCCCCTTACCGCCTGGCCCGTTTCGGGCTTCCATCGAAGGGCCGGAGTCGACGCCGACGTCGGCTCAGAACGCTACGGTCAGAGTGCCCGCCGGGTGTGACGCAGCGTGGCCAGCTCATCCAGCTGGGCGGTTTCGGCTCGTTCCAAGGCTTGCCGCCAGGCGTTCCAGTCCCGCTCTTTCAGCTTGCGCAGCACCTCCGCCGCCTGAAGTGCCGCCAGCAAGATTTCACGCTGGTTTTCGCTCCGTGCACAGGCCAGGTCGTGGGCCTGGCGCTGTCGGAGAATCTCCCGTTCCTTGGCCGCCAGGCAGTCGTGCATGGTCAGCACCGTATCCACGTCCACACGCCCCTGAACCACCCCGCTGAAGGCGGCTCGCTGCTCCTCCGCTTCGGCCTCCAGGCGCAACACGGCCAGGCGCTCCTGCTCCTGGGCACCTAGCAGGCGTTGAAGGACTTCCTCCTCCTTGGCCTGCTGGCGCTCCCGCACCTCCAGCAAGGTCTGGTATCGAAAGACAAAACGCTTCATGTCTCCCTCGTAACACGCGGCGGCTCCTGGCGCTGTGACCGTCTCCCGGGTCAAGGGGCGTGCCGGCGCCGCGCCTGGGCATTTTGGTGTACCCTGCTAGGCACATGAACTACATCGGCAGCAAGTTCAAACTCCTGGGTGAGATCGAGGCCATCCTCGGGCGACATCAGGTACGCCGGGACCAGACCTTCTGTGACGTGTTCTCCGGCACCAGCATCGTGGCGCAGTGGGCCAAGCAACAAGGTTTTCAGGTCATCTCGAACGACATGCAGGGTTACTCTTATGCCCTGCAGATGGCCTTTGTGGCGACCAACGCCTGGCCTGACTTCGCCAAGCTGCGACGCCACGAACCGGTGATCGCGCAGGGGCTGGAAGCGCTGCGCGCAGCACACGCGAGCGGTCCGGAGGCCGTTCAGGTGGGACCGACCTTCGGACTGGCCAGCGGGAACCCGTCGGACCTGCCGCGTGAGGCCCTGCCCCTGCTGGCGGTCCTGCGATTCCTGGAGCGCCTGCCGCCGAGCAAGGGCCGATTCTTCGAGCAGTATTGCGAAGGAGGAGAGGCCGGTCGCCAGTATTTCAGCCGAGAGAATGGGCAGGCCTGCCAGGCGGTGCGGGACGCCCTTGGCCGCTGGCAACAGGCGGGCTGGCTGTCCGACGAGGAGTTCCACGTGCTGCTGGCGTCACTGCTCGAATCCATGGACGCGGTGGCCAACACAGCCAGCGTCTACGGGGCCTTCTTGAAGCGCCTCAAGCGCAGCGCCCGGCAGACGCTCCGCCTGAAGTTGCCCGTTTTGCTGCCTTCGTCCCTGCCCCAGCGCGCCTATCAGCGCGACGCCGTCGCGTTGTTGCAAGAGCTGGCCAGCGAGGGTGAGCTCGGCGTGCTGTATGTCGACCCGCCTTACAACCGGCGCCAGTATCACACCAACTACCACCTGCTGGAGACGATCGCCCGCTGGGACCTCGACGCCTTCGAACCCGTCGGCGTGACCGGGCTCCGCGCAGATGCAGAGGCCCCCTCGGCGTTCACCCGGGGCAGCCAGGCCACCCAGGCCATGGCGACCCTCATCAGCCAAGCGCGTTGCCGCCATCTGCTGCTGTCTTACAGCAACGAGGGTCTGATTTCGGAGGCCGACCTGATCGCCATGCTCGACGCCAAAAGCCCTTCGGGTGTGCGCGAATACAAGCGGATTCCCTACAAACGCTTCCGCGCGGACCGCAACCATGCCGAGCGACACTATCCCCACGACGAGGTGGAGGAGTTCCTGTTCTACCTGCAAGTGGGATGAACGGCCTGGCCAGCGGCCGCGAAGCGGGTCGTCCCTGCTAACGAGAGCCGTTCAGGCGCCGCGACGCAGGGACCTCAGCGCGGAGGCCCAAGGGCCCATGACCCTTTCTCGCAGAAAGGGCAGCGGGCGGGCCCCCAGGGACTCCTTGTACTGGCGGACCGTCGTGAGGCGTCCACTCGGCAACAAGTCGACCCGCGCCACCGCGCGCGCCTGCAAGAGTCGCATGGTTTCCAGCGCCAGGTAGGTCCCGGCATGAGCCTCCGCCGCCTCCGGGTCGGTGGCCAGGTTGAGCTGCAAGGCCGCCGCAGGGCCTGTCGCCACCATCTGAAAGCCCAGCAAATGGGCCTCGCGATACATCACGACGAGCTGGACGTGCGGCCCGCCCCAGGCAAACAGCTGACGAAAATAAGATGCCTCGCGCAACCAGCGAGTGTACTGCCAGCGCGTCGCGTGGTCGCGGTAGAGCGAATAAATGGCCTGCAGCAAGGCACCGTCGGGCGCGTCGACCAGGCGCACGGAGAGGTGGTCTTGTTCCGCTCGGCGCCAATGTCGACGTCGCGTGGCGTGACAGGCGGCCAGCTGGTCAGCGAAAGGCTGCAAGTCGACCACGCGGGTTTCATCCTGAGCCGCCACCCCCGCGCCCCAGAAGGGTTCCGACGGATCGTGGGGATTGCCCGTCCAGACGACGTCTTGCCAGCGCGAAGTCAGCCAGGCGGCGATCGCCCGTCGCTGCGCGCCGTCCAGGGGACGCGCTTCCAGCAAGCCCCCATACCCGTTCTGAACGCCACATTCCACCCGCGACACCAGGCCCCGAAAAGAGCGGCTCAGACGCATCGGTAGCACGGCCTCCCGGCCATCGGCAAAGCGAAATCGGTGCGCTGTCGCCCGGCCACCCTCCAACTCGCACGCCAGGCGATACCAGGCCGGCGAGTGAAAGAAGGTGGCGGCGGGACAGGCCAGCCAGGCGGCCTGCCAGGTGGCTTCATCCACCTCGTCCACATGCATGGTCATCGGCGTGCCTCCTTGTCCCCTGGGCCCGCCAGCGTAAGGGATGCGGAGGCCGGGGTCTTCGTGAGACTCGTCCCAGCCGGCTGGGCAAAGCAGCCAGCAAACGGGCGCCTACAGCGCCACGCGCGGCCGGTCAGGCATCAGCCCCCCGGACTGAAGCGATGCACCTCGGAGGAACGGATGTCGACGGCGGTCACCCGTGCCGGATCCGAGCCGCCCGTGGTCCGGACCGACGAGACGGTCCAGCGGTGGACCACCCCGCGGGCGATCCCGGCATTGGCCTGAACGGGCAGGATGTCGGGAAACTTGTCCAGTTGCAGCGGACTGCGATCGCCAAATTTCAGGGAGGTGCTGGTGGTCAGCGCCGAATAGACCATCCGGTCATCGTCGGCTCGGCTGACCTGGACGTAGTACCAGTCAGCATTCTCCACGCGGTCCCAGCTCAGCAGGGGCAATTCCCCCACGCCCAGCACGGCATTGTCTGCCGGTTTGAGCCCCACAGGCGCCGGCACCTCGTTCTTGAGGACCGTCACGGGGCGCTCATCCGAGGCCGTCAGCAACTTGCTCTCGCCTGACAGCGTATGCACCTTGTAGCTGGCGCTTTGCCCCGCCCCCAGCGCATCGTCCAACCAGCCCGGCGTGGTCAGGGTGGCCTTGACGTTGGCCGGCTTGCCGTCCAGCTTGCGCACCACCTCGTAAATTCGCGCATTGGGAGCCGACGGCCAGCGCAGGTGAACACGATATTTCGGGTTCTGGGTTTCGACGTCCATGGTCGTCACGGCCAAGACGTCCAGGTTCCATGCCCCTGACGAGGCGACCGGGACAGCGGGGGCACCGGGCAGCGTGCAAGCGCTCAGCAGCCATGCCAGGGTGAACAAGCTTCGACGAAACACGGATTCAGCCTCCCGATCGGTCCTCAGCATAGGGCCCTCCGTGGCGAGCGGCTGTGATGCACCGCCAGGCCGTCAGACCATCATATCCCGCAACTTACCTTCATTGCGCAGGACCAGTCGGTTCTTGTCGAGCAAGATGATGCCACGGTCTTGATAGTCCATGAGCACCCGCGTGAGCGTCTCGCGACTGGTGCCCGCCAGGCTCGCCAGTTCCTGCCGCGTCATGGTGTGCGTGAACACGACACCCTCCGGCGAGGCTTCCCCATGCTCCTTGGCCAGTTCGAGCAGCAGTCGGGCCACCCGTCCGGGAGCCGACAGGAACGCCAGGCTTTCCATGTTCCGGTCTGCGGCCCGCAGGCGTTGGGACAGCGTCACCAGCAGCTTGAGCGAGATTTCGGGGTTCGAGCGCAGCAACTTCAGAAATTCGTCTCGCTGGACCGTGACCATCTGGACCTCGTCCACGGCGATCGCCGAGGCCGAGCGCGACTCTCCGTCAATCAGCGACATCTCGCCAAAGAAGTCCCCGTCCTGCAGCACCCCCAGGATGTGCTCCCGACCATCGTCGGCATTGACGACAATCTTCACCTTGCCCTTGACGATCAGGTAGCAACTGGTGCCCGGGTCATCCTCGTAAAAGATGACGTTGCCTTTGCCCAGCACCCGGTGCCGGGCCAATGAGGCGAGCTGTTCCAGTTCCGGCGTGTCCAGGTCCCTGAACAGGGGAACGTGCTGAAGCAGTTTTTTGATGTCCGGAGTTCTTGTCGCCATGGTGACACGGGACCCCATCAACACACCTCACGCGGCTTCGGTGCCCCCCAGCGGACAGCCAGCGACGCGCAGGCTCGCTTATGGTAGCACGCCCGCGTGCGCGTTAGACAGGCGAGACGGGACGCTCAGAGCGCGCGTCGGTGGCCCGCGCCGCCAGGGCCTCCCAGTCGGCACGGTCTCGGGGCGAGAGCGGGTTGGGCACCCGGATCACGACGTGCACGAACAAGTCGCCGTGTGCCGCCCCCTGGGCCGCATTGAGGCCCTTCCCGCGCAACCGCAGCACCGTGTCGCCCTGGGTGCCCGGTTCGAGCGACAGCTCGACGGGCTCGGTCAAGGTCGGCACCATCAATCGCGCCCCCAGCACGGCGTCGAAGACCGAGACCGGCAGATCGGTGTGCAGGTCGAGGCCCTCGCGACGAAATACCGGATGAGGTTTGACATTGACCCGGACGTACAGGTCCCCCGGCTGGCCCCCGAAATCCCCGGGGTCTCCCTCGCCGGCCACGCGAATGCGGGTATTCGACGCGATCCCCATCGGCACCTTGACCCGCAACCGCCGCGTCTCACCCGACGGCGGCGTGAGGGACAGGGTGAGCGTGGTGCCCTGATTCACCTCCTCGAGCGTGATGTTGGCTTCGGCCTGCAGGTCGGCCCCCTTGCGCGGTCGGCCCGGTCTTGGCCCGAGGGGCTGGCCGAAAATCCCGGTCAGCAGGTCTTCGATGCCCGAGAAAGCCGAGGGCGCGCCAGGCTGGGCGGAGGGCTGGGAGCGAGAAAAAGGCCAGCCTGCGGCGGAGGCATCGTAGCGCCGCCGCTTGGCCGCGTCCCCCAAGGTCTCGTAGGCCTCGGCCAGTTCCTTGAAGCGCTCGAGCGCGGCCGGATCATCCGGCGAGAGGTCCGGATGAAAGCGACGGGCCAGGCGACGGTAGGCCTTGCGAATTTGCTCATCCGTGGCGCTACGCGACACCCCGAGAATCTTGTAGAAATCCTTCATCGGTGCGTTTCTCGCTCCTGCGGGACAGCAGAGGCGCGGACCCGCGTCACGGCCAGGCCAAAAAGGCGACCGGGCACCCCCACAACACCCGCGGTGAACCGCTTATCGTTGCTCCCTTCCGGGCCTAGCGAGGTTCACGGGCCGCGCCGCATGGGACCCGGTCTGGCATCATTGTAACATATCGTGACCGCGCGCTTCGGCGACGCCTCCCGGCCCCCTGTTCTGAACCTGTTTCCTGAAAGGATGTCTGCCATGCGATGGTTCCCTCCCTGCCGCCTGCTGTTCGCCGGGCTCGTCTTTCTGGGGAGTTTGGCGGGCCTGACCGAGCCCGGCAAACCGCAGCGAGCGCTGGCAGCTGGCACCCCCTGGGGTGCCCCGGCGATCGCCGATCTGGTGGAGCAGGTGGACGGGGCGGTGGTGAACATCGACACGATCGCCCGCCCCGCCCGTGATCCGCTGTTCGAGATGTTTTTCGAGGAAATGCCGGCGCCCCCGGAGCAAAAAGGCGTGGGTTCGGGCTTCGTGATCGATCCCGGTGGGCTGGTGGTGACGAACTATCACGTCGTGCGCGGGGCGGCAGACATTCGCGTCACCACCCACACCGGACAGCAGTATCGGGGGCGCATTCTGGGGGCGGACCCTGCCACCGACCTGGCCCTGATCAAGGTCAACGCCAGGGGCCTGCAGGCCCTGAAGTTCATCCCGGGCGACCACCTCCGCGTGGGCGAGTGGGTGGTCGCGATCGGCTCCCCTTTGGGGCTCTCCCACACCGTTTCGGCCGGCATCATCAGCGCGATCAATCGCGGCATTGCCATCAATGAGCGGGTCAACTTCATCCAGACCGATGCCGCCATCAACCCCGGCAACAGCGGAGGCCCCCTGCTGAACCTGTCCGGCGAGGTGGTGGGCGTCAACACTGCGGTCGCGGCGCGTGGCCAGGGGATCGGTTTTGCGATTCCGGCCTGGACCGCCCGGGCCGTGATCGAGCAATTGAAACAGCGCGGACGGGTGGAGCGCACCTGGCTGGGGGTCTCCATCCGCGATGTCCGCGCGGACGACCAGGCGGGCGTGCTGGTGGTCAACACCGCCCCCGATGGCCCCGCCAAGCTGGGGGGGGTCTTGCCGGGCGATGTCATCATCAAGGTGGACCAGCAAGCGATGCGCTCGGCCCGGGACCTTCTGGCCTACCTGAATGCCAAGCCGGCCGGGACGGTGGTGCGCGTGGAAGTGCTGCGCGAAGGCGCCCGCGTGGTGCTGGACATCACCCTGCGCCCCGCACCGACCCAACCGGCGCCGCGTTGAGGCGACGAGAGGCCAACCCTACCGCCTCAGCGATACGCCCTTAGGAGTTCGTGCAAATCGACCGAAGATGGAGAAGGCAGCTGACGGGTAAACTGGTCCAAGGGGTCAGGCGGGGAGGTGACTATGCAACGCAAAGGCATCATTCTGGCAGGGGGGTCAGGCACCCGCCTGCATCCTCTGACGGTCGCGACCTCCAAGCAACTGCTCGGCGTCTACGACAAACCGATGATTTACTATCCGCTGAGCACGCTGATGCTGGCAGGCATCCGAGAGATCCTGATCATCACCACCCCGCGCGACCAGGAAGCATTCCAGGCCTTGCTCGGCGACGGCAGTCGCTGGGGCCTCTCGCTGCAGTATGCCGTGCAGCCATCGCCGGACGGTCTGGCTCAGGCCTTCACGATCGGGGCCCCCTTTCTGGGTGAGGCGCCGGTGGCCCTGGTCCTCGGGGACAACCTGTTCTACGGTGACGGCTTCTCCAAATTGCTACAATCCGCCAGCGCCCGGCCCTCCGGGGCGACGGTCTTCGGATACTGGGTGCAGGACCCGGAACGCTATGGTGTGGTGAGCTTTGACCCCGCGGGGCGGGCGGTGGACATCGAAGAGAAACCCAGCCGCCCCCGCAGCCACTACGCGGTCACCGGACTGTATTTTTACGACAACAGCGTGATCGAGGTGGCCCGCGCCCTGAAACCCTCTGCGCGCGGAGAACTGGAGATCACCGACGTCAATCGCCACTACCTCACCCACGGGGCGCTGCAGGTGGAGATTCTTCGCCGCGGATTCGCATGGTTGGATACGGGCACCGTCGACGCGCTGCTGCAGGCCTCCCAGTTCATCCAGGTGATCGAGGAGCGCCAGGGGCTGAAAATCGGCTGTCCGGAGGAGGTCGCCTGGCGCATGGGCTGGATCGACGATCGGCAACTGGCGCGGCTGGCAGCCCCCCTGGCCCGCAATGGTTACGGAGCCTACCTCTTGCGCTTGCTGGAGGCCGGCTTGCCACCCAATCTGGCCCTGAGTGTTGCGAGGACGGCCGAATGAAGCTGGTTCCCACGCGCCATCCGGAGGTGACGCTGATCGAGCCCCGGCTGTTTCACGATGAGCGGGGATTCTTTCTGGAAACCTTTCACGCCGAACGCTATCGGCAGGCAGGCATCACAGCCCCCTTCGTGCAGGACAACCACAGCCATTCGCGACGCCACGTCCTGAGGGGGCTGCATTATCAACTGCGCAACGCCCAGGGCAAGCTGATCGAGGTCAAGCGCGGGCGCATCTTCGATGTGGCCGTCGATGTCCGCCGGGGCTCTCCCCATTTCGGGCTGTGGGTGGGGGTCGAACTCGATGCCGATCGGCACCAGCAACTGTGGATTCCGCCCGGCTTCGCGCACGGTTTCCTGGTGCTGTCCGAGCAAGCCGACGTGGTGTACAAGTGCACCGCTCCCTACGATCCGGCTGCGGAACAGGGCGTGCGTTGGGACGATGCCAGTCTGGGCATCGCCTGGCCCGTCGATGCTGGAGAAGTGGTGCTGTCAGACAAAGACCGTCATTTGCCGGCGCTGCCGGACCAGCTATACCTGCCGGAATTCCCGCCAGTCGTCGAGCCCAGCCTCCGCGTGCCCTGAATCGAGGGCCGTCGCTCAGGCCGTCGGCGAGGCGCCCCCCCCAGAAGGAGAGGACCATGAAAGTTTTCGTCACCGGCGGGGCCGGATTCATCGGCAGCAACTTCGTGCGCCTGCTCCTGCAGGCGCAGCCCAACTGCCGCATCACGGTCCTCGATGCGCTGACCTATGCCGGTAACCTCAACAGCCTGCGCGATCTGCAAAGCCAGCCGCGCTTCCGCTTCGAGCACGGTGACATCCGCGACAGCCGACTGGTGAACAGCTTGCTGGCGGGCCATGACGCTGTCGTGCACTTCGCGGCCGAGAGCCACGTCGACCGCTCGATCAGCGACCCGACCGCCTTCGTGCAGACCAATGTGGAAGGAACCGTGGTGCTGCTGGATGCAGCCCGGCGCCTGGGCGTGTCCCGCTTCGTTCACATCAGCACCGACGAGGTCTACGGCTCCTTGGGGCCGACCGGGCTGTTCAGTGAGAACTCGCCCCTGGCCCCCAACAGCCCCTACGCGGCCAGCAAGGCGGCCTCGGACCTGCTGGTGCGCAGTTACCACGAGACCTTCGGCCTGCACACCGTGATCACGCGCTGCAGCAACAACTATGGCCCCTATCAATTTCCGGAGAAGCTGATTCCGCTCTTCATCACCAACGCCATGCACGATGAGCCGTTGCCCCTGTACGGCGACGGGCTGAACGTCCGCGACTGGCTGCACGTGGAGGACCACTGCCGGGCGATCGCCCGCGTGCTGGAAGCGGGGCAAGCCGGCGAGGTCTACAACATCGGGGGGCACAACGAGCAGACCAACCAGGCCATCACCGCCCTGATCCTGCGCGCCCTCGGCAAACCGGACAGCCTGGTGCGGCACGTGCAGGACCGTCCGGGGCACGATCGCCGCTACGCCATCGACGCCAGCAAGATCGAACGCGAGTTGGGCTGGCGTCCCCGCTTCGACTTCGCCCAAGGCCTGGCCGAGACGATCGCCTGGTACCAGGCCAACGCAGCCTGGTGGGAGCCGCTGCGTGCCCGCGCCGTCGAGGCGCAGCGGGCGGCAGCCAACCGCATCGGCGCCGGTCACTGAGCGAAGCCGAGGCGGAAGGGCCTGGGGTACAATGGGCCGTCCCTGCCCGGAGGTTCCATGCCCACCCCGCCTCGTCTGCTGCTGATCGACGGTCATGCCCTGGCCTACCGGGCCTACTTCGCCTTGATGCGACGGGGCTTCGCCACCCGCGATGGGCGTCCCACCGGGGCCATCTTCGGCTTCGTGAAGATGATGCTCGAGGCCGTCGGCAACCTGCGGCCAACCTGCCTGGCAGTGGCCTTTGACCGCGCGGCGCCGACCTTCCGGCACGAGGCCTATGACCGTTACAAGGCACACCGGGCCAGGATGGACGACGACATGATCGCGCAAATGGCTCCCTTGCGGGAGGTGGTGGCCGCCTTTGACGTGCCGATGTACGAACTGGACGGTTTTGAAGCAGACGACCTGATCGGCACGCTTTCCCGCCAAGCCGAGGCCGAGGGATTCGACGTCGAGATCCTGACGGGCGATCGCGACGCCTTCCAACTGGTCAGCGAGCGCACCAGCGTGTTGCTGCCGCGTTCCGGGGTGGGGGACCTGGAGGTCTTCGGTCCCGACGCCGTGCTGGCCAAGATGGGGGTCACGCCGGCCCAGATCCCGGACCTGAAGGGCCTGATGGGGGATGCCTCCGATAACATTCCGGGAGTCCCCGGGGTAGGGGAGAAAAGCGCCGTCAAGCTGCTGCAGGCCTACGGCACGATTGCCAACCTGTATGAGCACTTGGGGGAGGTCCCCGGTAAGCTCGGTGAGAAACTTCGGGACCACACCGAACTGGCTCAGCTCAGCCTGCGACTGGCCACGATCGATCGGGATGCCCCGATTCGCTTCGATGCCGCGCGCTGCCATCTGACCATGCCCGATCTCGGCCGTCTGACGCAGACCCTCGAAGCACTGGAATTCACCAGCATCATTCGGCAGTTGCCACAATCGCTGGCCGCTTTTGCCCCGGCCGGTGCCACCGTGCCGTCGGTCGTCAGCGCGGGCGTGGGCGCAGCGCCACTCAACCAGGCAGGCCAGGCGGGCCTGTTCGACGCGCTGCCGATGACCCCCGAGCCGGTGGTGCAGGTGGCCCGGCCGCTGGCCCTGAACCTGACCCTGGTGGACACCCCGACGGCGCTGGCGCAGCTGGTCGATACCTTGACCCAGTCCGAGACCTTCGTCTACGACGTCGAGACGACGGGGCTGCAGGCCCTGCGCTGCGATCTGGTGGGGCTGGCGATCGCCGTGGGCGGTCCTGACGTCGCCGCCTGCCGCACCTTTTACATCCCCCTCGGACACGCGGGCGCGACCAACTTGGAATGGGAAGCGGTGCGCACCGCGCTGGCTCCCGCCTTTGCCGACCCCCACAAACTCAAGGTCGCCCACAACGAGAAGTTCGACCTGCAGGTGCTGACGCGGCACGGGCTCGTGATCGCTCCCCCCACTTACGACACGATGATCGCGGATTACCTGGTCGAATCCGGGCGGCAAAGCCATGCGCTGAAGGAACTGGCCTGGGAACACCTGCGCTACGAAATGACCGAGATCAAGGCCCTGATCGGGACAGGGCAGAAGGCGATCACGATGGCAGAGGTCCCGCTGGACAAGGCGGCTCCCTATGCCGCTGCGGATGTGGCCGTCACGGCCGAACTGCGTCATTTTCTCGATCCATTGCTTGACGCACGGGGACAACGTGCCCTGTTCGACCAGGTGGAGTTGCCGCTGGTGCCGGTGCTGGCCGCGATGGAGCGACACGGCGTCAAGCTGGACCTCGCGTGGCTGGCCTCCCTGAGTGAGACGTTGGGCTCGCGCATCGCAGCAGCGGAGAGCGAGATCCACACCTTGGCGGGCGGCGGCTTCAACATCAACTCCCCCAAGCAACTGGCGGTGGTGCTGTTCGAGAAGCTACAACTGCCCGTCATCAAGCGCACCAAAACCGGTCCCAGCACCGATGCCGAGGTCCTTGAAGAACTCTCCGACAGCCACGAGGTGGTGCGGCGAATCCTGGAATACCGCCAGCTGGTGAAGCTCAAAAACACCTACGTGGACGCCCTGCCCACCATGGTGAACCCGGCGACGGGCCGGGTGCATACGAGCTTCAACCAGACGATCGCCGCGACGGGCCGGCTCAGTTCCCAGGAGCCGAATCTCCAGAACATCCCCATTCGCACGGAACTGGGCCGAGAAATTCGCCGGGCCTTCATCCCGAGCGAGCCGAACCGCGTGATCGTGTCAGCGGACTACTCACAGATCGAGCTGCGGATCCTGGCCCACGTCACGGCCGATCCAACGTTCATTCAGGCCTTCCGGGAGGATCGCGACATCCATGCCGTGACCGCCTCCGAGATCTTCAACGTGCCGCTCGCCGAGGTCACATCCGAGATGCGGCGCCGCGCCAAGACCACCAACTTCGGCATCGTCTATGGCCAGTCGGACTTCGGCCTGTCGAAGGCCCTTGGAATCCCACGCAAAGAGGCCCGCGAGTTCATCGAACGATTCAATGCCCGTTACCCGGGCATCCAGCACTACATGATCCGGACGATCGCCCAGGCCAAGCGCGACGGATTTGTGGAGACGCTGTCAGGGCGCCGCCGTTACATCCCGGAAATCCATGCCAGCAACCGCCAGGTGCGCGACTTCGGCGAACGCATGGCCATCAACGCGCCGATCCAGGGAACGGCCGCCGACATCATCAAGCTGGCCATGGTGCGCCTGGCTCCCCGCCTCACCGGCCTCCCGGCCGTGATGCTCTTGCAGGTTCACGACGAACTGGTGTTCGAGGTGGCGCCGCAGGTCTTGCCGGAGGTCACCGCGCTGATTCGCCAGGAAATGGAGGGGGCCTTCGCCCTGGATGTCCCGCTGCGCGTCGACATCCACAGCGGGGCCACCTGGATGGACGCCAAATGAGCCGTGGCGCGGGGCCTGACGGGGGCAGGCCCCGCGCGACCGTGATCAGGATCGCAAAATCCGATCAAACAACCTAAAGCAGGCCTGCTCGATGGCCGATAACCTGAGTGGAACCAAGGAAGGAGCCAGGCCCTCCGGGGCCACCACACAGAGGAATTTGCCATGAACATCACGACGAGCACGCCCTTGATGGCCTCGCCCGCGCTGCAGATGCCCGGCGTGGCGCCCCAAGCCAACCAGGAAGCCCCCAGCATGGCCCCCGTGGGCGCCGCGCTCGGGTCGACCCCTCAGCCCGCCCCTGCCACGCAGACCGGGTCGGATGGGGACGCCAGCGGCGGACGGGGCGGCTCCCTCGGCAGCGAGCAACTCCGCTCGGAGATCGAACGCGCCAACGAGAAATTGCGCGGTGGCGGCAACGTCGAATTTGCCGTCCACGAAGGCAGCAACCGGGTCGTGGTGCGCCTGGTGGACCCCAAGAGCATGGAAATTATCCGGGAGTTTCCCAACTCGGAACTGTTGGACATGGTCGCGAAACTACAGGAACTGTCTGGTCTCAATGTCGACCTGAAACGCTGAACCCGTCGAATCAGGCCCGCCCTTCCCCGTACACGAGGCCCCCCATGCTTTCCAACCCCTACACGCAGTACCAAGAGTCAAACCTGGAGACCGCCAGCCAGGGCAAACTGTTGCTCATGCTCTACGACGGAGCCATCCGCTTTCTGCTGACCTCGCAATTCGCGCTGGAGCAACAACGCTGGAATGATGCCCACACAGCCAACCTGCGCGCGCAGGACATCGTGACCGAGCTGATGCTTTGTCTGAACATGGAGACGGGCGAGATTGCCAACAACCTCTACCGCCTCTACGACTACATGAACTGGCGCCTGGTGCAGTCGAACATCCGACGGGACGTGGCCGGCGTCAGGGAGATCATCAGCCTCTTGCGCGAACTGCGCGAGGCCTGGGTCGAAGTGGTGAAGACACAGCCCACCATGCTGGGCGCAGGCGCGGCGTGATGATGTCGCTGCCTGACCTCCCGGCCCTCTATGAAGCTCTGCGTCGGGCCGGCGAGGCGCAACTGAACACGATCCAGGCGGATGACTCGGAAGGGTTCCAGGCCGCCACCGCGGAACGGGAACGCCTGTTCGCCGGGATCAGGGCCCGCGAGTCCGAACTGGGCAGCTTGGGAGCCAGAACCCGCGCGCAGATTCGGGAAGTGATCCAGAGTCTGCTGGCCACCGACGAGCGACTTCAAGCGGCGCTAGCCTCCGCCTCCGCCCGCACCTTGGAGGAGCTCCAGACCATCCAGATGGGACTCCAAGCCCTCCATACCTACGGCATTGAAGGCAGCCCTCCCGCCTACTACATCGACCACAGTCGCTGATCGCCCCGCAGCCGGCCCCCCCAAGGGCCGGCTTCTTAAATCTTTACAAATGGCCATTATGTTGCTCCAGATGCCTGAAATGGCCTGGGTATATGCAGCTTGGGCGGATTTGTGACGCGTTTCCTATTATTCACATAATCCCGGTTGTTACGATGAGCAGCGCCGTGGTCTGTGGGCCGAGGTGTGGCCAGGAGGAATGCCCTTGCTGGAATCGCTCTACGGAAATATCCCCATCATCGAACGGGCCCTGAACGGGCTGTCGGCGCGCCAGCGGGCGCTCGGCGAAAACATCGCCAATGTCGACACCCCCCGCTTCAAGCGCCTGGAGGTGGCCTACGAGGCCCAGCTGAGAATGGCCGTGAAGGGCTCAGCAGGTCGCGAAGAGCTGCCCATGCAAACCAGCAACCCCCTTCATTTCAGTCTC
This sequence comes from Candidatus Sericytochromatia bacterium, assembly GCA_035285325.1. Taxonomy (NCBI): domain Bacteria; kingdom Bacillati; class Candidatus Sericytochromatia; species Candidatus Sericytochromatia bacterium. The sequence continues at coordinate 17,617 of JAYKJB010000102.1, read as the reverse complement.
GGCCCGATGGCCGAACGCGTCGAAGATGTTCGCACCGTGCTGACGACGGTATCGGACGAGGTCCAGCGCAACGACGGCAACAACGTAGACATCGACGCCGAAATGGCCAAACTGGCCGAAACCAACATGCGCTACAACACGATGGCCACCCTGGCCCGTAACAAGTTCGAAGGGCTGAAGACCATGCTGAGAGAGGCACGCTGATGAGCTTTTTCGATAGCCTGCACGCCAGTGCGTCCGGCCTGACGGCCCAACGCCTGCGCATGGACGTGATTTCGAATAACATCGCCAACGCGAACTCCACCCGCGGCAAGGATGGCAAGGCCTACCGCCGACAACTGGTGGCGCTTGAATCGCGAGAGGTTCAGCAACGCGACATCGAAGGGCAGACCAAGGGCACGCCGCTCGGGGTCCGCGTGACCAAGATTTTCGAGGACGAAAGTCCACTTCGGATGGTCTATGACCCCCAACATCCGGATGCCAATCCCGACGGATACGTCGCCTTCCCGAACGTGAACGTGGTCCAGGAGATGACCGACATGATCTCGGCCACCCGCTCCTACGAGGCGAACGTCACGGTCATCAACGCAGTCAAGGGCATGGCCGCAAAAGCACTGGAGATCTGATTGAATGCTGCCAATACCCGCTCCCGGCCTTGACCGGATCGCCCTCCCTAACCTGCCCCCTCAGCCCCTGCCGAGTGGCCCCAGCAAGGTGCCCTTCAGCCAGGCCTATGAGCGCGCCCTGGGGGCCTCCCGCAGTGAAGCGGGACCGGTGGGCCTGCCCACCAGCATGGAGATGCGTCCCCCGATTGCGCCAGTCAGCCAGCTTTCCCAGCCCTTTGTGGAATTCCCGCAAGCGGTCGGGGCCGATGGCTTGAAGCTGCCGGAAGGCTCCGCGATTCTGAAGGACCCGGCCCAAGGCGGAAATCCGTTCGAATTCCTGACGCCTCTGAAGTCGGGACTGGCTGAGGTCACGCGCCTCAATCAGGGCGCGGAGAAACTGGCAAACGAAGCGGCCATTGGGGGCGATGTCGACCTTCACGACGTGATGATCGCGGCGGAGAAGGCCAGCGTGGCCATGCAACTCACGCTGCAGGTGCGTAACAAACTGGTGGAAGTCTACCAGGATGTCATGCGGATGCAGATCTAGTTTCAGCGCACTCAGGCGTTGGCTGCGGACGGCATGAACAGCTTCTTTCAACAATTGAGCGAAGACCTCGGGCGCCTCTGGAATCAGATGAGCGCCGGTCAGCGCTTGATGTTGGTCGGGGTGAGCGTGGCCGTCGTGCTGCTGTTCGGCATCCTCGTGATGTGGGCGCAGCAACCAGCCTACGTGACCCTCTATACGCGGCTCTCAGATAAGGATGCGGGTGCGATCGTTGAAAAACTCAAGGAGCGCAACATCCCCTACCAGCTGAGTGGCGGGGCGATCGGGGTCCCGAGTGGCCAGGTTCACGACATTCGGCTGGCCCTGGCCTCCGAGGGCCTGCCCAGCGGGGGGACGGTCGGATTTCAGGACCTGTTCAATGGCAACGCCAACTGGACTGCGACGGACTTCGAGCGCAACCTCAACTATCAGCGCGGGCTCGAAGGAGAGCTATCCCGCACGATCGAGGCCCTCGAGGGCGTCGACAAGGCCCGCGTCCACATCGTGATTCCCAAGGAATCGCTGTTCGTGGCGGACGAGCAACCCACCACCGCCTCCGTCATGCTCTCGATGGGCACAGGCAATCAACTCGAACCGGGCCAGGTGCGCACGATCCAGCATCTCGTCGCGAAGGCCGTGCCCCGCCTGAAGCAGCAGAACGTGTTCGTGACCGATACGTCGGGCCGCGATTACACCGAAAGCACCGGCGGCATTGACGTCAGCGGAACGGACCTGTCGGCCCGTCAGCTCGAACTCAAGCGCAAGTACGAACGCGACCTGGAGCGCCGCATTCAGGCCATGCTGGATGACGTGCTGGGCCCGGAAAAGTCGGTCGTGCGCGTCAGCACCGTCTGGGATTTCGCCCAGATCGAGACCAACAGTGAGTCTTATGCGCCTTCCTTGCCAGGGGGAACCGGCGGCTTGCTCGTTTCGGAGCGCGGCAAGACCGAGCAGTACAACGGGCAAGCCGCCACCGACGGCGGCGTACCCGGTTCGACCGAAAATGTTCAACCGAACAGCTACCCGGGCGGCGGGAGCGGGCAGAACGGGCTCTATAGCAACAACGAATACACCCGCAACTACAACACCAACAAAGAGGTGCAGCGCCGCATCAAAGAACCGGCCGTGCTGCGCGACACGCTCGTCTCGGTGGCCTACGACGTCACGCCCCCGCCCGCCCCACGGGGCCGTGCGGCCCAGCAGGCCGCGGCCAACGCCGCACCGCCGCCGGACCTCACGCCCATGATCAAGCAGATGGTCGGTGCCGCGGCGGGCATCCCCGACCCTCAAAATTCGACCAAGGTGGTCGTGAACCCCATGATCTTCAAGGGCGTCGACCTGAAGGCAAGAGAGGCGCAGGCGGCCAGCGACGCGATGTGGTCGCGTGGCATCCGGATCGCCACGCTGGTCACCAGCATCGTCCTGGCGCTGATCGTCTTCCTGATGTTCTCGACGGCCTTCCGCCGCCGCCAGGCCGTCATGGATGAACTGGGTGCGAACGCGATGCAGGGCATGAGCGCCGAGGAAGTGAGCCAGGCCCTGCTGGGAGCCGTCGGCGCGCGGGTTGGCAATCCACCGGGGCCCGATGACGCCAAGCTCTTGAACATGCAGCGCGAACTCGCGCAATATATCAAGCAGAACCCCAAGGACGCGGTCCAGCTCGTCAAGACCTGGGTCAACGCAGACGACTGAGGAGGTTGAGCGATGGCCACCAAGAAAAAGACCGTCAACGAGCTGAGCGGGCGGGAGAAAGCGGCGATCCTGCTCGTCAGCCTGGGCGAAGATGTGGCCAGCGAACTCCTGCGCAACGTCACCGACCAGGACGACCTCGAACAGCTCACGATGGAAATCGCCAACATGGGGCGGGTCGACGGCGACGTCTCGCGGGCGGTGCTCGAAGAGTTCTACGCGCTGTACCAGGCGTCCCGCTCCACCGCCATGGGCGGGGTGGAAACCGCTCGAGACCTGCTCAGCAAGGCGCTGGGCGCAGACCGCGCAGCGGAATTGCTCGGCCGGCTGACGGACCAGCTCGCGACCATTCCCTTCGAATTCATGCGGCGGATCGAAGCCAACCAGCTGCTCAACTTCATTCAAAACGAACATCCCCAGACGATCGCCCTGATTTGCGCCTACCTGAAGCCGGAGCAGAGTGCCACCATCATCGGCGGGTTGAGCCCCGAGGCTCAGAGTGATGTGGCCGCCCGCATCGCCCTGATGGATCGCACCAGTCCTGCCATCATTCGCGAGGTCGAACGCATCTTGGAACGTAAATTCAGCGCCGTCGTGTCACAGGACTTCTTCAACGCGGGCGGCGTGAAGAATCTGGTCGAGGTGCTCAACCGCGCCGACCGCTCGACCGAAAAGACGATCATCGAATCGCTGGAAGAGCAGAACCCCGAGCTCGCGGACGAGATCAAGAAGCTCATGTTCGTCTTCGAGGACATCGTCTTGCTCGACGACCGCTCGATTCAGCGCGTGCTCAAGGACGTCGAATCGAAGGACCTCGCCCTCGCGCTAAAAGGCTCCAACGACGAGGTCAAGGCCAAGATCTTCAGAAATATGTCCGAACGCATGTCCGGCATGATCCAGGACGAACTGGGCTACATGGGCCCGGTGCGCCTGAAGGATATCGAAGAAGTCCAACAGAAGATCGTGGCCGTGATTCGCAAGCTCGAAGAGGCGGGCGAAATCATGATCAGCCGGGCGGGTCAGGACGACCTGGTGTACTGACATGTCGAGCGTGCCGCCCATCCGTCCGAAAATCATCAAGGTCTCGGCCTTCGAGGATGGCACCTACACGATTCGCACCCCGGGCCGCAGTGCCGAACGCCCCTTCGGTCCCGCCGCGTCGCGCAGCCCCGAACCCCAGGTTTCGGCCGCTCAGGACAAGGCCAGCGCCATCATCGCGCTGGCCGAAGAGGACGCCGAACAGATCCGGCAGGTAGCCCTCGATGAGGGACGCGCACGCGGCCACGCCGAGGGCTACGCGATGGGTCTGGAGGAAGCCAAACGCACGGTGGTTCAGGAGTACGGTCAGATCCTGGGGGCCCTGTCTCAGGCGATCGCGCAATTCCACGCCGAGATGGCTCAGCGGGAAGACAACCTGATTCAGGAACTCAGCAAATTGTCGATCGCCATCGCGGCCAAACTTCTGCCGATCGAACTCGCGCACGGACGGGAAGCGGCGCTTCCCTTGGCGCGGGTGGCCATCCAACATCTGATCGACAAGACCCAGGTGCGCTTGCGCGTCCATCCCCTGGACATGGACCAGATCGTGGCGGTGAAGCAGCAGCTGATGCTCAGCATCGATGGGCTCAATCAGCTCGATATCGTGCCGGACAGCAACGTCGGGCTGGGAGGCTGCCTGGTGGAAAGTCGCTCCGGCCTGATCGATGCCCGGCTGTCCACCCAGCTGGCCGAGGTCGCCACCAGCCTGCTCGATGTTCAGCTGGGGGTCGACGAGGGCAGTGGCGTCGATCCCATGGTGGCCGCGGCGGTGCAGGCGCTCGGTCATAGCGCGATGCTGTCGACCATTGATTCCTCGTCTGCCAATCCGGCCGCGCACATGGAAGCCCTGATGCGGCGGGACGCCGCGACGCAAGCGGAGGCCGAGGCCCGAGCCCGGCAAGTCGTGCAGGCGGCTCAGGCCGAGGCCGCCGCCGTGCTGGCCCAGGCCCAAGCTCAGGCGCGCGCCCTGGCCATGTCCGCGCAACCCCTGCCTAGCGTGCCTCCCCCGGCAGCCCCAGCCGCCCCTCCTCCCCCGGCACCTACCCCGCGAGCCACCCCCGCGCCTGCTCCCGTGCCTCCCGCGCCACCGCCGATAGCGGCCAAGCGAGAACACCTGGAAGCCCCGCTCGGGGACCAGGCCATCGACGAGTTGCTCAGCGGCGTGGAATCTCGGATTCCCGCCGACCAGTTGCTGCCCAATGTCGCCAGCAACCGCAACCAGGAACCCAATCTGGAGCAGGCCACCGATTCGCTGGCCCGCATGCTGGGCAAAAAGAAGACCAAGTCAGGCCGAGGCTGGTGATCGCGTGATGGCCGGACTGGACCAATCGGACTCTCCCGGTGGCGGCCTGCTTGGCCGTCAGTTTCGCATCCTCGGAAAACTTGACCCGATCCGGGTCGAGGGACGTGTGGCCCAGATTGTGGGCCTCGTGGTGGAATCCGATGGACCCTCGGCACGCATGGGCGAAATCTGCCTGATTGCCACCGAGGCGAGCAGCCCCCCCCTGGCCGCTGAAGTGGTCGGTTTTCGAGGCGATCGCCTGCTGCTCATGCCGTTGGGCGAGATGGCAGGCATTCGTCCTGGCTCCGAGGTGGTGGCCACGGGACGCCCGCTCAGTGTCCCGGTGGGCGACGCGTTGCTGGGGCGGGTCCTCGATGGCCTCGGGCGCCCGATCGATGGCGGCCCTCCGCTGCGCCAGCTGAGCCGGATCCCGGTGGACAGCGCCCCCCCCAATCCTCTGATGCGGGCCCGCATCAAGCAGCCCCTCTCCCTCGGCGTGCGCGCCCTCGATGGGCTGCTGACCTGCGGTCGCGGTCAACGCCTGGGAATCTTTGCCGGATCCGGCGTCGGCAAATCGACCACGCTCGGCATGATCGCACGGAACACCGCGGCGGAGTTGAATGTCATCTGCCTGGTGGGGGAACGGGGCCGGGAAGTGCGTGAATTTCTCGAGCGCGATCTGGGCCCTGAGGGCCTGGCCCGCTCCATTGTCGTGGTGGCGACCTCCGACCAGCCGGCCTTGCAGCGGATCAAGTGCGCGCTGGTCGCCACAGCCATTGCCGAGCATTTCCGCGATCAGGGACGAGACGTGATGCTCATGATGGATTCCGTCACGCGCTTTGCCATGGCCCAGCGCGAGGTCGGTCTGGCGATCGGGGAACCTCCGGCCACCAAGGGCTACACCCCCTCCGTGTTCGCCATCCTGCCGAAATTGCTGGAACGGGCCGGGACGGGCTCCCAAGGCTCCATCACAGGACTTTACACCGTGCTGGTCGAGGCCGACGACTTCAATGAACCCATCAGCGACGCGGTGCGCGGCATTCTGGACGGCCACGTGATCCTCAGTCGCGAACTCGCGGCTCAGAATCATTACCCTGCCATCGACGTGCTGCAGTCTGTCAGCCGCGTCATGCCGGAGATCACGAACGAGTCCCACCGTCAGGCCGCCGGCTATTTGCGCGAAGCGCTGGCGACTCATAAGAACGCGCAGGACCTGATCAACATTGGCGCCTACCAGCGCGGCAGCAACCCCCAGATCGATCTGGCGATTGACCTCAACGAGCCGATCAAGGCCTTCCTGCGACAGAGCGTCGAGGAAAATATCAGCCTGGAGCAGGCCCAAGCGGCTCTGCTGGCGATCTTTCATCCCTATTTGAATCAAGGTTAGCCAGGGACAGGGGGCCCGGCGCTCATGGCGTTCGAAGCAGGTCCACCTCTTCTCTGGGGGCGATCGCCCGGACACCCTCATGCGCGGCGCTTACCGGCGGCGTGGCAGACGCACGGCGATGCTTCTTTGTTGGTGATGGGACCTTGTTCGATTAAGCTGCCAGACAGGGAGGGGTAGCATATCGTGCGATGGACCATTTTCACGGGCGTCGGTCTGGCCATTCTGGCCGCGTGTGGTAGCCAGGTGCCCAACTGGCGTGGCGCACTGTCGGCGGTCCAAGCGCCTGCGCCACTGGCGGGTTCACGCGCGCGGCCGACCGCGCGCATCGAAATCGATCTGACGCGTCCTCTGCACGCCGCCAGTCCCTACGTCAACGGATACAATCGAAACCACAACCATCGGCAGTTCCGGGTGCATGGGTTCGACCGCCAGGCCTTTCTGCAAGCGTTACAGGCACTGGCGCCCCGCTGGGGCCAACGCTACCAGGCGGAACTGCAGCAAGCCGGCTATCCCGCCCGCTCCCAGCGACGGGGGCTCTACCGCACGGGACACGGGCCGACCGATGGACGGCACGACTACTGGTACCTGACCGGCTATCGTTTCCTGGAAAACTGGGGACGCGATGGGCAGGACAGCACCTGGGACGGCTATCCCTATGACGACCTCCGCTACAGCCTGCAGGAAGCGACCGAGGCGGAGGCCGAGCCGCTGGTCACCATCAATTTCGGCACGGACACGCCAGAGGCCGCGGGCAACCTGGCCGCCTGGCTGAATGGCGCGCGGTCAGAGCTGCGCGTGCAATGGCCCCCGTTTTCCGGGGCGCAGAGCGCGCCGCCCGATGGGGCCTTCTTGTTCGAAATTGGCAACGAGGTTCAGTTGCGCGTGGTGCGAGGGCACGAAAAGGCCCGGGACATCGCGCGCTACGTGGCCAACGCCGCTCCCTATGTCAGGCAGGTCCGGCAGGCCAGTCCTCATCCGGTCAAGGTCGCGCTGGCGGCGGCGGTCAACGTGTTCTGGGGGGGGCCTCACGACCCTCTGCGCGACACCTTCTGGAGCCAGCAAGGGCAGATGGTGCGCGATTTCATCCAGGCCGCTCAGCGCGAGGGAATCCGCTTCGATGCCCTGCAATTACACGGATACCCCAGTTACCCGGTCGGGGAAAAACTGGCCGGGAATGCTTATCTGGCCGAGTTGATGGCGCGCGAGATCATGCCAGCCCTTGCGCAGGCCCCCTACCCCATCGAGATCTGGAACGACGAGTTCCACGCCGCCAGCGGCCTGCCTCGCAACACCGGGATGTACGGTGCCCTCTATGCGGCCGATGCGGTGGTGACGGCCTTCAACCTGAGCCGGAACGGTCGCCAGCTTATGCCCATCACCACCGACTTTGCCGCCTGGCATGCGGGCCGTGGTGGCGCCTCCGATTCGCTCTATTTTCCCGAAAACCAGGTCGCCCAGCCCTCTCCCATCTACACGTTTCGCCGCTGGCTGGCACATCATTGGGGCGACACGATCGTGACCTCTCAGGTACAGAATGTCGGCTTTTGGGAGGACGTCGGAGCCGATGGCAGCCGCACCCGAGTCAGCTTGCTTCACGTGGCTGCCGCCCAGCGCCAGGATGGAGGGGTCACGCTGCTCGTCGTCAACCGAAGTCGCCAGCCTGTCCAAGCCCAGCTCGTGCTGAAGGGAAGCTCACGGCCGGAGACGCGCGGACGGCGTTACACGCTCCAGCCGCGACCGGGACTGACTGACCCCTGGAATGCCGCCTGGAACGAGGTCGAGCGCCTGGAAGCCGATGAGCTCGACCTGGCCGGGGGGATCTCCTTTCCCGCGGCGTCAGTGACCTTCCTGGTCGCGCCGCCCATGACGACCAGGGGACTCAGCGGGCGGTGAAGCGATTGCGCGTCACGCAAACCCGACGCGCCAAAGCGACGCGCTTGCCGCCGCGATAGACAGCCTTGGCCTCCAGCACGTGGCGACCGTTCTTGACGATAGGAGTGGGCCATTCGGTCTGGAAGGGCGGCCGGGTGAAGCGCTCCCAGTGCTTGCCGTCGACCGACAGCTCCACATAAGACAGATGCTGGGGTGCCGCAACTGACAGCTTGATGACCTGGTTCCCCGACAGCGGCCTGGCGCCCGTCGGCTGGGAAAACGCAACCTTGGCCACTCCAGTGTAGGGGGGTGGCGGCGGCGGCGGCGTCAGCGCGGCCTTCACTTTCACATACCCCACCAAGAGCACCACGACGACCACCAGCGCACCGGCGGCGGCGAGGCCGGCCCGTACGGCCGGTGGGAGAGGCCGGGCCATGTCCTCCATCGCCTGCAGCGCACCCGTCGCGCCAGTGAGTTTCCCGGTGCCCCGCCGAGCCAGGCTCCCGGTGCCCCGAGCCCGTGGTTCCAGGGCACAGCGAAAGCAATGCTGTGCCCCATTGAGACAGGCTGGGCAATGAGGTTTGTTGCAACTCTTGCAGCGCCGATCCACCGGCACGCCATCGTGATTGGTGCAGAACAGACGCTTGGGCTTGCCGGCGGCATCCCCCCCGCCTTTGGCGGCCTGACTGTGGCAGTTCATGCAGCGGCCGACGGCGCCATTCAGCCGACAGCGGTCGCAAATCTGCTGGCGACAATGGGCACAGGAGGCCGAGGCTCTCGACTCCGGGTGGTAATGGCACTGCGCCAAGCGTTACCTCTACTTTGATTTGACCACGTAGGTCTTCTTGTGGGTGACCGTCACCCCGTGCTTGTAGGTCGCCTTGGCTTCCACCTCGTGCTTGCCGGGCTTGTGGACGTTGGTCGGCCACTCGCTCTTGAAGGGAGGCTTTTTAAACTTGGCCCAATGTTTCTTGTCGATGGTCACCAGCACGAGTTCCACCTGCTGCGGCGACGCCACTTGAAGCTGGATTTGCTGCACGCCTCGGATGGTTGCCGCCTTGGGTGACACGATGGCCACTTTGGTCGGCCCTTTGAAAGGCGGAGGAGGCGGGAAGAATCGCTGCTGCCCGACGGTGACCCACCAGGCAACCCCTCCCACCAGGGCCAGGGCAGCCAGGCCCCCGACCAGCAGCTTCGGGGACAGGCGTGGGCCTTTGAACTTCTTGGCCGCCTTTTTGGGTGCCACAGCCTGGCCCTTCTTGGCCGATTTTTTCGGTTTTCGAGGCCGCGCGGCCGCTACCTCAGCCGCCTGCGCGGCCACCTCGAGCCCTTCGTGAATCCCACCGCGATCGGCGTAGCTGGCCGCGAAGTCCATTCCGGGTTCGTAGCCCACTTCGGTCACGGACGATGGCCCGAAGGATTCGGCTTGCAAGGCCCGGCCGCTAGGGTCGGCCTTGCAAGGCGCGCACTGGGTCCCGGAGGGCAAGCAGGCCAGGCAGTAGGGTTGATAGCAATTCAGGCACTGGATCTCCGCCACGACATCGCCGTGGTACGAGCACATCACCAGGTCCTCGGTCACAGGCTGCGCCGCCACGCCAGCCCCGAAGGAGGATGGCATGGCCTCCGTGACGCCCGCCATGAAATCGTCGAACCCACTGCTGGATGGCTCACCAGCGAAATCCGTGGCACCAAAGCTGAGGTCATCCACCAGCGCACCGTCGAAGCCATGCGAGGCGCCGGGTGGTTCACTGGCCACTGCCACTCCCCCCTCGGCGAAGGAGAAAGCGGCGTCCAATTCATCGCCTGCTGCGAAACTCCCCCCCGAATAGTCGGCAGCGAACCCTTCCGCACCGGCTTCTTCAGGACGCGCCGGCGGCCCATGCGTCGCGCAATGTCCACAGCGCTGCAATCCGCCTTCGATTCGGCAGTTATCACACACGTCCTGTCCGCAATCCGGACAGACGAATTTGGCTTTGGCTTCGGGGTGGTAGAAACAGGTGGCCATGCACAGAACCGAGGGGGGATGTCTGGTTCATTCCCTTTTCAGCCGCATTTCGAACCACCATCACCCGCCTTCATCACGGACCAAGGTTGGCCTTGCCGTCTGGCTCTCCCCCGTCGGCGATCCAAGCGGCGGCCCGCCTGATCGTGACATCGATGCCCGCTTCCGGCATCATGACGAAGGTGTCGCAAAGGTCCGTCTCGGGGAAGCACCGTGGCCTCATTCCGCTGGCTGGTTTCGTTGTTCCTCGGTGTCACGGTGGGCCTTCACCTGCCGGCCCCCACGGCCCGGGCCCAAGGCGCCGATGAGTTGCCGCCAGCCCCGGTGGGCCAGACCCCTTTCCTGTGGGGCGTGACGCTGTCGGATTATCAGAACGATGGGGCCCATCCCGCCATGGATTGGGCTGAACTGGAGCGGTCGGGACGCTTGCCTGAACGCAGCGGACTGAGCGCCAACTTCCGGGGCCACATGCAGGCCGACCTCGACCGCGCGGCCTCACTGGGCCTGAATGCGTTTCGCACCAGCATCGAATGGAGTCGGATCGAACCGGTCGAAGGCCAATTCGACCGGGCCGAGGTCGCCCACCTCCATCGCCTGCTGGACGGCATCCGCAAACGCAAGATGACCCCCGTGATCGCGCTTCACCACTTCGCCACGCCCCGCTGGGCGATGGAAGCGAGCGCCGACGGTCTGGCCGGCTGGGAGAATCCCCGCATCGTCGAACGATACAATCGTTACGTCGCTTTTGTCACCCGGGAATTCGGCAAAAAGATCGACTGGTACATCACGTTTAACGAGCCAGCCACCTTGATTCTGGGTGGCTACATGATGGGTTGGACCCTCCCCCACCGAATGGGGCCTGTTTCGACCGTGCGCGCGACGGCCAATTTGGTCACGGCCCACGTGGAGGCTTACAAGACCATCCATCGACTCGATGGCAACGCTCGCGTCTCGCTGGCCGAATACAACGCCCTCTTTCCGATCGCAGATGGGGGGATTCACTACATGCCGAGTCAATTGCTCAATCTGGTGCTGGACAAGCACCGCGGCTGGGATGGGCGACCGCGGGTCCGCTATCTGGACTATCTGGCGCTTCATTACTACGGGGCCGTCGATGCCGGCGCGGCCACCTCCTTCCCGGTTCAACCCTGGCGCTGGGGCGTGCGCCCGGAACACATGGACCGGATCATTCGTGCGTACCACGAGGCCTTCCGCCTGCCGATCCTGCTCGCGGAAAATGGATTCGCGACCCGCAATCGCGAACCTCGCTCGGATGGATGGACCCGTGAGGCCTACCTCGTGGCCCACATTGACGCCCTGCGAAAATTGAAAGACGAGGGACTGCCGATTCTCGGCTACATGTACTGGACCCTGACCGACAATTACGAATGGGGCTCCTTTGACCCGCGCTTCGGGCTGTGGCGAATCGACATTCGCAACAAGGACCTGACCCGGCATCCGACGCCCGCGGTGGAAGTCTACCGGGAGATCATCCGGGCAGGTGGTGTGACCCCCACCTTGCGGATGCGCTATCCGCCCCCGTCCAGTCCCCCTTGAGGCGGCACGCCCGCCTGCCCGAAGGGCGTCGCGAAGATGCGAATTCGATAGGCACCTCGCCCGAATTCGGCCGCAACCCGGCAGTCTTTAGCCAGCCAGGCCCCCAGGGTAGGCATGTAGCCGACGCCGAACTTCCAGCGTTCCTCACCGAAGTTGGACAGGACAAAGTAAGCGACCCTCGCGGCCTTCAGGCGAGCCAGAAAGTCCAGCTCCTCGTCGGGGGTGGTCAGGTATCCGTAAAAAATCTGGTTTTCCTTGACCGGATTGTCCTGCCCCGCGAACAGGTAGAGACTGGGCTCCATGGGCGCCGCCACGAAACGCTCTCCGGGCTTGAGCGAAGCCTTCAAAAAGCGCAGCGTCGCATTGAACGGCTCCGCGTGTTCCGGTAAGGCCCACACCGACCCCGCCGGGCCATCGACCCGGACCATTCGCACCGCATAGGTGTTGGCCAGGTCCAAGCCGTGGCGCCCCATCAGAGCCGCGAGCAGAAGGCAGAGCGGCAGACGCTGGCCCAAGGTAGACAAGCGCAACCCGAGCGCGCGCGGCCCCCATTGCGTGGCCAGCGCCACCCAGGCGATCAGGGCGACCGGTGCCTGGTAACCGGTGTACTCGTTGATCCCGTGAAACAGCGTGCGGGTGGTGATCAGCAGGCCATAAAGCGAGAGCAGCAACCAGGCCAAGGTCACGTCGTGCCAACGTCCGCGGGCACGGCATTGCCAGCAGGCCCCCAATGCCACGGCGAGGAGCAGCAAGAAACTGGGACTGACCCAGACGCGGTGGGCCCATTCCCACCAGAACTGCCACCGTTCAGGACGGGCGGCCAGGCCGCCGGCGAGCAGCAAGGGGGGCAACAAGCCCAGAGCCATCCGCCACGGACGCTGGCGTCCCCAGGCCCAGAAGCGTCCCCCGAGCAGCGCAAGCGCCAGGGCGGCCAGGTCTACCATCAGCCAGAACAGGTTGAAGCGCCACGTCACGAGGCTCCCCCGCCAGGCGTCGCGACTGTTCCAGAGGGCCATCAAACGCTGGGGCCACACACTTTCCAGCACCACCGAGAGGGGCACCTGATGAAGCAACCAGGCCAGCAAGCCTCCCCCCACCAGCAAAGCGGGGACGACGCCCGCGAGGAGGTCGGCCAGGGTCCAGGGACGTTCTCGCCACCACGCCAGCCAGGTCCTGAGGCCCACGTACACCAGCGCTACCGCCGCCGCGGCGAAACCAAATTCCAGCTTGGTCACGCAGGAAAGGCCCACGCACAGCCCTGCCAGGGCCAACCAGCGCCGTCGCCCCGTGACCAGATGGCGGAGCAGGCCGAGCAAGGTCCCCAGCCCGAGCGCCACCCCGAAAGTGGCGGCGAAGGTGTAGGGCCACAGGTAGCCCTCCAGATCACGTCCCAAGGCAAAGTGACTCAGAAACAGCGCGAGCACCGCGGCCGCGGGGAGCGCAGACAAAACCTGGCGCGCGACGGCGTAGAGCAAGCCGCTGATCAGCATCAGGTGGAGGGCTGAAGCCCCATACAGGACCTCCAGACGTTCGCCCAACAAGCCCAGCAGAGTCGCCCAGGTCCAAGGCGCCAGGGGGCCATACAGATGGTAAAAATCTTGATAGATCAGGGCGCCATGCCGCACCTGGAAGGGGATGTACAGTTCTCGGGCTGAATCGGCCGTGAGCAAGGGCCATTGGCCCCAGGTGAGGCCCACAAAGGCAAGCAGAAACACGGCGGCCAGCCCCAGCACGAGGGCGTCGGTTCGACCGATTGGAGGCACCCGTGGCGCCTGGTCCGGCGGGCGGTGTTCCTGGAGACGTTTCATCATGGTGCTTCCTTACCACGCGCAGCAGGCCTGTGTCGTGCGCGACATCCTTGACGGTGGATTCGTGGAGCCGGCAGGGTACAAGGGGGGGGTCCCACGCTGCACTCAAGGAGAAACCAAGCGGAATGGCCATCACCACCTCTTCCGACGCCGCCCACGCCTGGCGCATCGTCAAGCCCAACGCCGCCGTGCCGCCTCGGGCATTGCCGTCCCGCCCCGTGCCCCTGCATTTCGTGGCTGTGCCCGCCAGCGAAGCGACCGCACTGAACGTGGCCGAAGCGCGTGCAGCGTCCCTGTTCCAGGCCGCTGGGCCGATCTTGAGTGAAGTGCCGCTGTCGAGCGAACTTCGCGACACCCCGCTCATCCTCGGGTTCACGGCCCTGCGTCAGGCCTGAGGGCGCCCCGATTCTGAGGCTGCGCGGCGCGCCCGCGCGGCCCAGGTTCAGTGGGGACGTTCCCCCCCGGCGATCGCCAGAGCGTGCGGCAAGACCGCCGCGATCGCCTCGAGGCACTCCCGGGCCCCCCGCGGGCTCCCCGGCAGGTTGACGATCAGGCTTCGTCCTCGCTGCCCCACCACCGCCCGGCTGAGCGCCGCCAGCGGGGTCTTCTGCAGGCTGAGCTGACGCATCCGCTCGGCCAAGCCTGGAACGAGGCGGTCGCTGACCGCCTCGGTGGCCTCGGGCGTGACGTCGCGAGGTGCCAGGCCGGTGCCCCCCGTGGTCAGCACCAGCGCACAGGCCAGGTCGTCCACGCAGCGGATCAGCGCCGCCTCGATCTGGTCGCGTTCGTCCGGCAACAGGGCGCGTTCCACCAGTTCGACATCCGGCCAGGCGGCCAGGTAGTCGACCAGCCCCTGCCCGCTCAGGTCCTCAGCCAGGCTGCGGCTATCGCTGAGGGTCAGGATCGCTACCCGCATAAGCCTCCAGTTCCTCCATCAACAACACCTCGACCGCTTCGCCGGCCAGGTAATCATGAGGGCCCTCCGGCAGCACCGCGAGGGCGTTGCCCCAGGCCAGGCCGGACAGCTGGTGGGAGCCCTGTCGGGTCGACAGTTCCACCAGGAACCCCTCGGACGACCACTGCACCCGCGCCCGCAGATATTGCCGTCGCGAAGCGGTTTTTCGATGGGCCTCCCGCAGGCGCGCCTGCAGGGGCGGGGGCAAGCACTGCCGCTGTCCCGCCAGACACCGAATGGCCGGACGCGCGAACAAACTGAACCCCACCAAACTGCTGACCGGATTTCCCGGCAATCCGATCACAGGGGTCTTCCCGAGATGACCGAAGGCCAGGGGCTTCCCCGGCTGCATATCGATCCGCCAGAAATCGACACGGCCCACCGCGGCCAACACCTCGCGCACCCGGTCATGGTCGCCCACCGAGACGCCCCCCGTGGTGAGGATCAGGTCGACCTCGTCCGCGCGTGCAAAGAGGGCTTGCAAGTCCTCCGGGCGATCGCCGACGATGCCCCACTGCAAAGGCACCCCACCTGCCGCCACCACCAGCGCCTCCAAGGCCCAGGCACTGGCAGCCCGAATCTGGCCAGGCAGCAGAGGTTGGTCTGGCCAGACCAGCTCGTCCCCCGTGGCGATCAGCGCCACGCGCGGGCGCCTCACCACCTGCACCCGGGTGAGGCCCAGTCCGGAAAGCAAGGCCACATGAGCCGGCGTCACGGCGGTGCCAACGGGCATCACCAGTTGCCCCGGCTGCACATCTTCCCCGGCCCGGCGGAGGTTCTCGCCGCCCTCGGCGGAAGCGAGAATCTGCACGTGGTCGGGGGCTTCCAGGGTATCCTCGCGCATGACGACCGCCTCGCAACCAGGCGGGAGCGGGGCTCCGGTCATGATGCGGTAGGCGGCTCCCGCCACCAAGGACGGCACCTCCCGCCTGGGGCCCGCGGGACACTCTCCGAGCAAGGTCAGCCGGACCGGCGCGTCTGGCCGAGCCGTGGCGACGTCGGCCAGGCATACGGCGTAACCGTCCACGGCCGAATTGTCGAACGGGGGCAGGGCCCCCGGGGCTCGCACCGCTTCGGCGGAGACCCGGCCCACCGCATCACGAAGGTCGACAGCCTCGGCAG
This sequence comes from Candidatus Sericytochromatia bacterium, assembly GCA_035285325.1. Classification (NCBI taxonomy): domain Bacteria; kingdom Bacillati; class Candidatus Sericytochromatia; species Candidatus Sericytochromatia bacterium. The sequence goes on along the minus strand of JAYKJB010000102.1, from coordinate 1,756 downwards.
CCAGCGGCGTCAGAGCCGTCAAAATGTCGGTGACAGCCTCCTCGACGCGACGCACGAGAGTCGCCCTGCCGGCTCAGCGACAAGCCGCAGGTCGCTTGGCGTCCGCCGCTGCCTGATCCGCACAGGCCGTGTCACTGGCCGGCTGGTCAGGGACGGGTGACGGCTGGCTGGAACTCTTCGGCTTTGGTGCTGCCGAAGAGGCGCCAAATGAATCGCCCGTCTTTTGGGTCGCAGTCGCCGCATCCATGCCAATCAGACGGCTCGAGTCGGCGTAAGCACCTGCCACGGAGGGGTCCACCGCACCGATCGTCTTGGTTCGGCAGCCCATCAGGCAGACGAGCAAGCCAACGGCGAGGATAGTCGTTCTCATGATACAGCCCCCCTTATTTGATACTTCATCGTATCATCACTTGCCACTCGGGGCAGACTTCTCCACTGAAACCTCCCGTTCCGCACCGCCCCAGGTGAGCGTCGGCAAGCGGACGTGGAAGGTGCTACCGCGGGCGGGCTCACTGACCACCCCGAAGGCCCCTCCCGCCCGGGTGACCAGTTCGTCCACATTCAACAGGCCCATGCCGGAGCCGTCCGGTCGGGGCGCGGAACGTCCGAGTCGCGCCTGGACCTCCCACGGCATGCCCACGCCATCGTCCTCCACATAGAGGGTGGCCCAGCCGTCTCCGGCCTCGACCCAGAGCCGCACCAAGACGCCAGGCCCCGCGTGCTGATGGGCGTTGCGGATCAAGTTGCCCAGGATCTGGTCCAGTTCGATCGCCGAGAGGCGCAGGTGACAGGGGGTCTGCGGCAAGTCGATCTCGAGGCGTTGCCCCTTCGTGCGCAGGATCGGCTCGAAGGTCGCCGCCAGCGACTCGAACACGGGGGCCAGCGGCGTCCCCACCAAGCGGGTCCCGGACGGATCCATCAAGCGCCCCAGCTTTTCCTTGAGGAAGCTCGAGACAAAGGTCAATTGTCGTTCCAGGGCCCGCAGCAAGGTTTGGGCCCGGGGCTCCGACGCCGTCTCGTCCGCCAGGCTCTCCGCGATGAACTGCATCGCCTGGTGCGCATTGCGCAGGTCGTGCAGGATCTGGCGCACCAACGCCGCTTGTTCGCGAGCGATGGTGGTGTAGATGGCGGTCTGGCTGCGGCTTTCCGCCAGGTCCTGCAGGGCGGCGAACATCTCGGTATTGCGCTGTTGAAGCTCCCGGCCCAGTTGCTCGGCGCGGGACAGGGACTGCTCGAACAGCCAGATGATCATGCCCGTTCCTGCCAGCAGCACCAGCAGTCCGGAAGCGAGCAACAGGGGGGCGACCCCCGGCAGAAAGTAAAGAATCAACAGGGGATAACTGAGTGACTCCAGCACCCAAAGGGCTGCAAAGGCGGAAACCAGCGCCCGCCCAAGGCTCCGCTCTTCCTGACCTGCGGGATAGAACGCCCAGGCGACCAGCGCTTGCGCCAAGGTCAGCGCGACGAAACCGGGGAACAGGAGCGTGCCGACCGCAGCCCCCGACAGCGCCAGCGAACCGCCAGTCCCCAAGCAAAGGAGGCTCAGGGCGGCCGCCCATTGCCGAGGCCAGTGCCACCGCCTGAACGCGCGGGCGGCCTCGGCCATGGCCACAGCCGCCAGGGTCATGCCCAGCAAGGTGGGGGCGGCCCAGAGGGGCTCGGCCGGCTGCAGGGAGAAGAGCAAGCCACCCAACAGGGACACGCTTCGCCAGGCCAGGCTGCGGACCCAGGCCTCAAAGTAGTCGAGCGGGTAACG
>JAYKJB010000101.1 GCA_035285325.1 Candidatus Sericytochromatia bacterium | reverse complement strand
AATCCGCGAGTTCGATCCGCAGTTTCCGAAACTGCCCCAGGCCGTACACCAGGTTGGTGAAGGCCAGCGGGTCATGGCGCCCCGTGTTGACGTCCGCGTCAATCTCGATCTGCAGGAGTTCCTGCTCGCGGGTGAACAGCGCCGCCGCCTCGTCGCGCGTGCCGATGAAAATTGGCGGCACGTTGCGGCCGCCGCCTTTGAAGAATTGCTGGACGGTGGGGTCGAGGATGTACTCCTGGCCCTTGTACTGGAAAATCAGAAAGGCGTGGGTCTTGCCGTGCGCCTCGCGGCCGGCCAGGGTGTGAGCGACGGCGGGGCCGCCGGCGGGGTCGACCACCACCATGCGCGTCTCGATGCCGGCGAGTTGCAGGGCCGTCTGCCACTTGGCCGACAGGTCCATGCAATACCCGTCGTTGGCGGTCCACATCCCCCCGCCGGAGCGCGAGATGCGTTCGACCGTCTTGCGCAGCTGGGCCAGCGGATCGTCGTTGCGCGCCTCGCGGGAAAGCACCAGCTGGTCTCGCTTCGGCGTCGGCGGAGTCAGCGCAGGCTTCTGACCGAGCGGCGTGGGCACCGCTGGGGGGATCGAAGGGTTGGAGTGAATCGGTTTCATAGGACGTCACCGGCTGGAACGTGCGACCCGCAGCGCACGCCCTCATGCTGGATCTTACCCGGGTTGGACGTCAAGAAACCCACCGGCGTGGCCTCTGTTGCGGGCTTACCCGACGGCGGCCGCGAGGGCCCGCTTGCGGCTCAGCGAGATGCGCCCCCGGGCCTGGTCGACCTCGAGCACCTCCACCTCGATCACGGTGCCCACGGCCATCAGGCTGAGTGGGTCGCGCACGAAGCCCTCGGCCAGTTCCGAGACGTGCACCAGGCCGTCGTGCTTGACGCCGATGTCCACGAAGACGCCGAACGGCACCACGTTGCGGACCGTGCCGGTCAGGCGCATGCCGGGCTTCAGGTCTTCCAGCTTCAGCACGTCCTGGCGCAGATGGGGAGCGGGGAGGTCCTCGCGCGGGTCGCGCCCGGGGCGTTCCAGCGCGTCGAGCATGTCCTGGAGGGTCGGTTCCCCCAGCCCCAGTTCGCGGGCCAGCTCCGCCAGCACGAGACGGTCGCGCTGTGCGCGCAGGGCCTGGGGCAGGGTGGCGTCGGCCGGCAGTCGCAATCGCGTGAGCAGCCGGCGCACCGCCGGGTAGGACTCGGGGTGGATCGGGGTGGCGTCGAGCGGTTCGGTGCCCTCGGGGACGCGCAGGAAGCCGGCGGCCTGCTCGTAGGTTTTCTGGCCCAGGCCTTTCACGGCCAGCAGATCGGCGCGGCGCTGGAAAGGCCCATGCGCGGTGCGGTGGGCCACGATCGCCCGGGCCACCTTCTGGTTCAGGCCGGCCACGTGGGTCAGCAGTGACACGGAGGCGGTGTTGAGGTCGACCCCGACGTGGTTGACCGCGTCCTCGACCACGCCGGCCAGCGCGTGGGCGAGGGCCTTTTCCGCCAGGTCGTGCTGGTACATGCCCACCCCGATCGCCGCCGGGTCGATCTTCACCAGCTCGGCCAGGGGATCCTGCAGGCGGCGGGCGATCGAGATGTTGCCGCGTTGCGTCGCATCCAGCTCGGGAAACTCCTCGCGGGCCACTTCGGAGGCCGAGTAAACGCTGGCGCCGGCTTCCGAGACGATCGCATAGGCCGCTGCGGTGCCGCGCACGGCCTCGGCCACCAGGCGCTCCGTTTCGCGGCTGGCGGTGCCGTTGCCGATCGCCACCACCTGCACGCCGTGCCGGGCAATCAGGCTGCGCAGCGTGTCGATCGCCGCCTGGTACTGGTTTTGTGGCTCGTGCGGGAAGATCGTTGTGCCGGCGCCAAGCGGCAGGCCGGTCGGGTCGACCACCACCACCTTGCAGCCGGTCCGGAAGCCAGGGTCGATGCCCATGACCACCCGGCCCTTGAGCGGGGGTTGCAGCAGCAGGGCCTTCACATTGGCGGCGAAGACCTCGATCGCGTGGCGCTGGGCCTTTTCCGTGAGGGCCTCGCGCAGGTCGCGCTCGATCGCGGGGGCCAGCAGGCGCTTGTAGCCATCGGCGATCGCCGCCTCGGCCTCGTCGCGCCAGCCGGGCGCCGGCACGCGCAGGGCCTCGCGCATGAAACCGAGGATGCGGGCCTCCGGCAGGGCCACGGACACCCGCAGCACGCCCTCGGCCTCGCCGCGATCCACCGCCAGCGTGCGGTGCGGCGCCAGCCGGCCCAGGGGTTCCGAGAACTGATGGTACTGCGTGTACTTGCCCTGCGGATCTTGCCCCTTGGGCGCCTTGCCGGCGTGCAGGACGCCTTCCTTGAGCGAGACCGTGCGGGCCCGTCCCCGCACGCCGGCGTCTTCGGCCAGGCGCTCGGCCAGGATGTCGCGGGCACCCGCCAGGGCCGCCTCCGGCGTGGCCACCCCGGTGGTGGGGTTCACGAAGCGCCGAGCGGCCTCCAGCGGACTTTCGCGGTTGGGCTGCGTGAAGCGATCGGCCAGGGGCTCCAGGCCTTGCTCCCGGGCCACGCTGGCGCGCGTGCGGCGCTTGGGGCGATGGGGCAGGTAGAGGTCTTCCAGACGCGCCAGGGAATCGGCGCCGGCCACGGCCTGGGCCAGTTCGGGCGTCAGCACCCCTTGCTGCGTCAGCGACTCGCGCACCTCCTCACGGCGCGTTTCCAGTCGCCGCAGGCGTCCCAGCGCATCTTGCAGGGAGCGCAGGGCCACCTCATCCAGGCCACCCGTGGCTTCCTTGCGGTAGCGCGCCAGGAAGGGGATGGTGTGACCCGCATCGAGCAGGTCCACCACGGCAGCGACCTGCTGGGGCGGCAAGGAGAGTTCGCGGGCGAGCGCAGGCGTCAGGTTCGTCATGGCACCAGCCTACCAGATCTGCCCCCGTGCGCTGTGGGTGCCTGGCCGATTCGGACTTGCCTGCCTCCCGGCAGGGAGCGCCTCGCTCCAAATACAGCACGTGAACGAGTCGAACATGTGTTCGATTTCGTGCTAGGTTGGAGGCATGCCACTTTCCGCCCTGCACGAGGTCCTGATCGAACTGCTGCGGAAGCAGCCGGAGCAGATTGCCGCGCTGCTGGCGCGCCAGCGTGGGCTCGCGCTGGACGCCGAGCCGGTGCACTTTGCGCCCGAGGAGCTGGGGCAGCCGCTGCCTCTGACCCGTCGCGCCGACCTGATC
>JAYKJB010000100.1 GCA_035285325.1 Candidatus Sericytochromatia bacterium | reverse complement strand
GGCGCGGGCCCTCCCCGCCGTGTGGGGCACCACCAGGCCGGGTATAGGAACAAGTGTCCCTTCGCTGCTCATCGTGCGCGACGCGCTTCTCGCACGGACCACGCTGGAGTTTCAACCCGATGCGCCTGTGTCGCCGATTGGTTCTTCCCCTTTGCGTGATGACTGCGCTGGTGGCCTGCCGCAACACACCGACGGTGGCCACGGATCCGCCAGGCCAGGTGGTCGTGAGGAAGGGGGGCACTCCCAAGCCCAAAACCACGCCCACGCCGCAACCACAGGCCACCAACTCTGAATTCGAGGTCATCGACCCGTTCAAGAACACGCCGCAAGCGACGCCAAGCCCCGGAGCGATCGTCTACCGCCCCCTCACTGGCACGAAAAACGCCGCTGGTCGGACGACCCTGAAGGGCAGTGTGTGGCTCAGTGATGGCACCAAACTGGATTCGGGCGTGAAGGTCGTGGCGAAGTCGGGCGAAACGGTCAAGAACAGTAGCGTCCAGACTGGCGAGTTTGTCTTCGACAACCTGGGACTTTCCGGCAACGTCAAGGTCACGGTCTCCTCGCTGGGGCGGACGCCGCGCACGCAACTGGTCTCGCTGCAAGCCGGTCAGGACTACGTGCTGCACTTCGGGGAACCCAAGAACAAGCAGTCTGAACTGTTTGCTGTCTCTCCGGTACCTGAAATCGTCACGGTCACGAAAGCCCTGTTTGCAAAGGACACCATGACCGATGGTGTGGATGTGACGCTGGGGCTGAGTGAAGCCTTGCCGGCTGAGAGCGTACAAAATCTCATCTCCGTCGTGCGCCTCTTGCCCGGCAGCGCATTGAACAGCGGAGATGGCAAGGCTCCGGTCTTGCTCGCCCCCAACCAGGCAGCAGACAACAACAAGTCGGTGGATACCGCTTCCACCCCAGTGAGTTACAGCGTGCCGTTTTTCGACTTTGCGAGCACTGCCGCCACGGCCACGTTGTCTCCCAGCAAGTTCCTTGATGCACAGGCCGGCCAGGAACTTGGCACGGGCGACGACGTTGAGACCAGACAGACCATTCGACTCACCTTCAAAGTCCCCTTGGTGCTCGGCAAGGAGGCCTCACGTTACCAGCTTGCTCTGCTCAGCAACCCCGCGCGACCGATCAAGGACGTGGACGGTAATCAACTGGGAACGGACGAAAAAGGTGTCCTCAACACGATGCCGGCGGCCGGCCGCTTCCTGAGCAATGCGTTTCTCTCCCCGTTCCAGTCGCTGGATGATTTCAAACCGGACGACCTCAACACACGCTGGGCCTCGACGCACACGGATGCGGTGTTTCTGGAAGCGCCCGCCGACAAGACGCCTCCGAGCCTCAAGGCCATCAAGGCCTACGTGCTGGACAGCGACGATGCCAAGAACCCGGCCCTGAAGAAGGGCACCTACATCGAATTGAGTTTCTCCGAGCCGATGACCGCCTTCACGGGGACATTGGCGGTCCCCAATGCTGCGCAGCTTCAGAACCTCAAGAATTACACCTTCGCCGTCAGCGTCAACACCCAAGAACTGGAAGGCACCGTGCTGCTCAAAGGGGCCAGCGGAACGGTCAAACCCCTGGAACTGAATGAAAAGACCAACAACTTTGGCTCCGGCGGCCCCACTCACCTCGGCAAGGAGTTCCTGTTCACCTCGCTCGGGGAGGGCCAGAAAATCGAATTCCTGACGCAGTCAACCGTGCGTCTGTTCTTGCCCAATGCCAACCTGTTCAACCGCCTCAATGTGATGGCCATCGTGGCGCGGGTTGGCAATGTCCCGGATCCGGCCGGTAACCTGATCGACCCGGCGGTGGCGGACAAAAAAGAAGCGCAGGTTCGAACGACGATCGCCTACCCCACCCCCTAGTGCGGTAAAATGGAGAACTTCGCACTCGGAGGTTCTGCCATGACCACTCTGGAATCCGCCACCATTCACGTGTCCCTCCCGGACGCGTCCCAGCGTGCCCTGCCTGCAGGCGCAACCGTCGCCTCGCTGGCCGAATCGATCAGCCGCGGCCTGGCCAAGCGAGCGGTCGCGGCGCGCATCAACGGCAACCTGGCAGACCTCAGCCGCCCCCTCCAAGAAGGAGATTCGGTTCAGATCCTGACGTCGGATGACCCGGACACGCTGGAAGTGCTGCGCCACAGCACAGCCCATCTGATGGCCATGGCCGTGCAAAAACTGTTCCCGGAAGCGAAGATCACGATCGGCCCGGTCACTGCCGACGGTTTCTTCTATGACTTTGACGTCCCGACCCCCTTCACCCCGGAAGACCTCGTCCGCATCGAAGGACAAATGCGCAAGCTGGCTGAGGCCAAGCTAGAGGTCACGCGCACGGAAATTGCGGAAGCCGAACGCGGGGCCACCGTCGCGCGATTTGAGGCTGAGGGCGAGCCGTACAAAGCTGAGATTCTCACCGACATCTTGAGCAAGGACCCCAACGCGGCCATCACCCTGTACGGACATGGGGAATGGAGCGATCTGTGTCGTGGCCCCCACCTCCCCAACACCGCTTTGATCCGTCATTTCAAATTGCTGACCGCGGCGGGCGCCTACTGGCGGGGGGATGAGAAGAACAAGATGCTGCAACGCATCTACGGCACGGTCTACTGGACCGAGGCCGATCTGAAGGCGCACATGACACGCCTGGAGGAAGCAGCCAGACGGGACCATCGCAAACTGGGGAAGGAACTGGAGTTGTTCATGTTCCATGAAGTGGCCCCTGCGATGCCGTTTTTCCTCCCCAAGGGGACCTTCGTCTACAACCAGCTGCTCCAGTTCATCCGCGAGTTGTACGACCGTCACGGCTACGCCGAAGTGATCACGCCACTGGCCTACGACCCCAGTCTGTTTCGCACCAGTGGACACCTGGGCAACTACAACGAGAATATGTACCGCCTGTGGACGGAAGACGAGGCTGGGTGCTGCGAGGCAGGCAAGCTGCACGAGGGTTTGCAGGCCGATTCCTTCGTTCTCAAGCCCATGAATTGTCCCTCCCACTGTGTCATCTTCGGCAGCAAGCGGCGCAGCTACCGCGAACTGCCGTGGCGGGTGGCCGACTTCGCTCGTCTGCATCGCTATGAACGAGGGGGAGTGGTGCACGGCCTCGCCAGAGTCCGCTCGTTTTCTCAGGATGACGCCCACATTTTCTGCACCGAAGCTCAGGTGGCAGGGGAAATCGAGCGCTTCATCGCCTTCTTGTATGAGGTCTACGCCGTACTGGACTTCAGCAAGATCGATATCAAACTCTCCACGCGGCCAGACAACCGCATCGGTGACGATGCGCAGTGGGATCGGGCCGAAGCGGCCCTGGAGCAAGGCCTCCGGAATGCGGGCTTGCCTTTTGAAATTCTCCCTGGCGAGGGGGCCTTCTATGGGCCGAAAATCGAATTCCACATCCAGGACGCGATCGGACGGAGCTGGCAGCTGGGCACGATTCAATACGACCCGAACCTGCCTGAGCGCTTTGATCTCAGTTACATCGGGGAAGATGGTCAATCCCACCGCCCGATCATGCTCCACCGGGCGATTCTTGGCTCCCTGGAACGTTTCTTCGCGGTCTATCTGGAGCACTGTGCTGGAGCGTTTCCGTTGTGGCTCGCTCCCACCCAGGCGGTGGTCATTCCCATCAGCGAGGAGTTCCGCGCCTACGCGACCGAAGTCACGGACATGTTGCGGGCGGCAGATCTTCGTGTCGAATTGGACGTTCGGAACGAGTCCCTGAACTACCGCATTCGCGACGCCCAGGTGCACAAGGTGCCCTATATGCTGATCATCGGCAAGCAGGAAGTTGAAAACCGAAGCGTGGCGGTGCGTAGCCGCGTGGGCGGAAGGAATCGCGTGCTGCCTCTGGATGAGGTGGTGGGTGGGATGGTCCTTGAACGCGACAGCAAAGAAAAGCAAGCGCGCTTGGTACCGAGCGAGACCCCTGCAGACTGACGCTGGAACGTTCAGAGCTTGATGGTCGGGACCACGGGCACCGTGGTCTTCGGTGGAACGCTCTGGCCCGCTGGCGCCGAGATCACGGCGCGACGATGTGCACCGGTCCGTGTCGCGAGGTGGTGCTTGCGTTGCTGGATGGCCCGTCGCCAGGCCACACGGCGCAAGCTCACGAGAGTCGACCAGGTTCCGCCTCCCCGCGCGCCCGCCAGCAGCCGCAAAGCCTCCTCATACCGCCCGGAAGCGGCCCGCATGTCCGCAGCATCAAGCCGTTCCCGCTGGTTCGACTCACCAGCCAGCAGCAAAGCTTCCGCCAGATCCTGGCTCAGGCTGTCTCGTTCAGACCGGGCCTCGATCTGAGATAGTGCCTCGTCAAATTGCCCGGCGATGAGCGTCTGCGCGAGGCCCAGACGAACGTCGCGGATCGGGGTCAAGGACGCGGAGGCCGTGAGGCGCTCGACCGCTGCCCCAGCAGGCGAAGCTGAGGTCAGGCGATAGGGGCCTCGCCAGCGCTCTGGCTCCCCCCCCATTCGCCGAACCGCAAAACTCAGCGTCTCTGGCGCACCGACGGCACCTTCCGCCCAGCCTTGCTCGGAAAGAGGTCGCGTGAGCGGCTGCGCATTGATGGCGGCCAGGCGCATCCAGCCCCGGTCGGGCCTGCGAATCCCCGCGCGAAAGGCCGGGCTGCCCGGAACGACCGCATCAACCCAGACAGCCGCAGGAGTCACGCGCGTGCGCAGACCAAAACGCTCCAGTTGCGCCACCAACCCGTCCCAAGAATGAGCAGACGCGGGCGTCGGCTCAGCAGCAGACTGCGCTTGCGCCGGAAGATTCCCCAGCCAAATCAGGCAGGCCAAGCCCGCCGCGACGCAGGGCCATCGACCACCACGCACCCGTTCGCCCCTCAGGCTAGGCCCGCGACTTGGCGTCGAAGGCGTCGCGAATGCCGTCCCCGAAGAAATTGAACGCCACGACCGTTCCGACGATGAAAAAAGCCGGGATCATGAGCCACGGGTGAAGGGTCAAGCTGGAAATGCTGCGGGCGTCTTCCAACAGATTTCCCCAACTGGCGGCAGGCTGCTGCACGCCGAGGCCAATCATCGAGAGGGCCGATTCCCCCAAGATGAAGCCGGGCACCATCAATGAAGCCGAGATCGTAACCCAGGTGACCGTCTGCGGGAGGATGTGGCGGGTGATCACCCAGAGGGAGCCGGCCCCCGCCGCCAGGGAGGCCTCGACGTATTCCTGGGAACGCAGAGACAGGACCTGCCCCCGGATCACCCGTGCCAGGCTGGTCCAGCCAATCAAAGACATGATCAGCACAATCAACACATAACGCTGGGTGGGGGTGATGTCCCACTTGTAAGTCACGCCGAAGAGATACAACAGCAAGTAGAAGGAGGGGAAGGCCATCAAAGCTTCCACGATGCGCATCAGGATGTTGTCGATCCAGCCCCCGAAGTAACCGGAGATACCGCCAATCAGCATGCCCATAGGGATCACGATGAAAATCGCCATGACCCCCACCGTGAGACTGATGCGAGCACCGTAGAGGGTGCGGGAAAAGATGTCCCGACCGGCCTGGTCAGTTCCGAACAGGTAAACCCCAGCGGGCTGCTCGACGCCGAACAGGTGCAGGCGGGCTGGAATCAGCCCGAACAGATGGTAAGGATCGCCCTCGACGAACAGCTTCAAGCGGTATTTGATGCGCCGATCGGTTTGCAGCACTTCCGCACCGGTGTTGGGATCCACCGTGACCTCGGCATTGCGGACGTACAAGCCCGAACTATCAACGTACACCTTGGTCGGAGGCATGAAGGAGCGGGCCCGATTCTCCGTGGCTTCCCCATACGGCGCCAAAAAAGGGCCAAACAGCATCATGAGGTACAGCAAGACCAGGACACCCAGGCTCGCCACCGCCATACGGTGCTTGAAGAATCGACGGATGATGCGTTCCCGCGTCGACACAGGCGGAGGAAGTTCATCCACCACACGGAAAGGGAGCCGCGGCGCTTGCCCTGCCTCAGGTGACACCGATTTGTTCGAAGCTTCCGCCATGACTCAGGCCTCCAGTTTGATGCGCGGATCGACCCAGGCCAACATGACGTCTGCCAGCAGATTGCCGAGCAGCAACATCACGGCCCCGATCATCATGCCGGCCATGGCCAGGGGCATGTCGTAGGACTGAAGCGCTTCCAACATCATCTGACCCAGACCGGGCCAAACCACCATAATTTCCACCAACGCGAAGCCGGACAGCAAACCAGCGATGTCGTAGCCCAGGATCGTCACCATCGGATTGAGGGCGTTTCGCACGGCGTGCTTGTAGATGACCGTATTCTCTGGGAGGCCCTTGGCCCGCGCCATTCGAACGTAATCCTCCGCCAGCACATCCAGCAGGTTTCCGCGCATGCGGCGTTGCAGCACGGCGATGGTCCCGATCGTGACCGCGATGGTGGGAACCACCAGGTGAACACCCAGGTCAGCCAGCTTCCCCAGCAAGCTCATCTCAGCAAAGCCGGAGCTGGTCATGCCTCCGACAGGCAACCAACCCGTGCGGGCCGCCAGAAACAGCAGCAACAAGGCGAGGAAAAACTCTGGTATGCCCAAGGCCGTGAAGGTCACCATGGAGGCAATCTTGTCCGGTAAAGAGTACTTGTTCACCGCAGCGTAGATGCCCAATGGGATCGCAAACAGCCAGGTGAGCAACAAGGCCGCCACCCCAAGCAGCAGCGTGGCGCCCAGACGCTGCCAGATCAAACTGCTGACGGGGGAGCGATACCGATAAGACTCCCCCATATCGCCCGTCGCAAAGGCAGAGGCCCACTTCACGTACTGAACGGGCACGGGCTGGTCGAGCCCCAGGCGCTTGCGCTCGGCCTCGATCCGTTCCCGGGTCATGGAAGGGTCGGCCATTCGCGCTGACAGATGGTCACCGGGCGCGAGTTTGCTGATGCCGAACGTGATCATCGAGATGAGGATCAGCAGCGGGATCATCTGGATCAAACGCCTGAGAATATAACGAAGCATCCTGCCTCCGGTCTTCGACGCACTGGCGGAGCGGGGTTCCGCGCGCGGCTACTTGCGATAGATTTCCCAAGCGTTCCAGCTGATACCCAGCGGGTTGTAAGGATTAGGACGGGTGTTGCCCAACGAGTTTCTGACCGCGACCGTGTAGTTGAACACGGGCAAGAAAATCATGATCTGCTCGTTCATCACGAGTTGCTGGAACTCGGAGTAGATGCGCTTACGCTTGGCTTCATCGATCGTGGACGCTCCCTCTGCGAACAGCTCGTCGATGCGCTTCTCCCACGGGTAAGCGGGAGACGGGTGGGGCACCTTGGCCGGATTCAGATTGAAGAAGTGGGACTGACCATGACTGGTCCAGAGGTGCGCGACCCCGTGAGGCTCGATGCCAGCCCCCCAGGCGCCGATCACGGCATCCCAGTCCTTGGTTTCATGGGTCCGCGCCAGGTGAACATTGAACGTCACCTGTTGCATCTTCATGGTGATGCCCAGTTTCTTGAGGTCCTGCACGATCATGTTGGCTTCCAGCTCGGAGTCTTTCGAACCCAGCTGATGCAACAACGTGAACTCCACCGCGTGACCTGCGGGGTCTTTCAACACAGCGCCATCGCGTTTGAAGCCAGCTTCGGCGAGCAACGCCTGCGCCTTGTCGAGGTTGAGGGCATAGGACGCCACGGAGGGGTCGTAAAACGGACTCTTCTGAAAAATGGGGGAGTTCTGTTGCGCCCCCATGCCCCGGAAGACGTTCTTGATGATCGCCTCCCGATCGATGGCATAGGAAACCGCCTGCCGGAAGCGCCGATCGGAGAACCATTTCAGCTTGACCGGATCGACATAGGGCTTGCCTTCCTTGTTCTTACCGGGATTGAGATTGAAGGCAAAATAACTGGTCCGGAAGTCAGGCCCCCCATTCACGATGGTGAAATTGCCCTGGGCTTCGAGCGGTTTCATGTAGGTGAAATCTTTGCCCGGCAGCCACTGAGCATCCGTCTCACCCGCCTTGAACTTGAGGATCGCCGTTTCGAGGTTCTTGAGGAAGGGCACCTCCAGACGGTCCAGATAGGGCAAGGGCTGCTTGTGACGGTTGGTCCTGAAGTAGTGTGGGTTGCGTTTGAAGACGATGCGCTGACCCGGTTGGTAATTCTCGACCATCCAGGCCCCACTCCCGATGATCAGGCGTGGATCGGCATTGACCCCCCATTGGGAGTTCGAGAGCGGCTTCCCGTTAGGACCCTTTTCACGGACCCAAGGGCCGAAGACATGTTCCGGCAGAATCGGCACGCCCGAGGCCGTGCGCATGAAGGGCGCGAAGGCTTTCGGCAGTTTGAACACCACCGTCCGAGCATCGGGCGCACTGACATCCGGTAGCTGGCCGTCAATCTTGATCACATCGCGAGAATCCCAGGGAATCTCCTCGTTGCGCAGAACCTCCATGTAGGTAAACACGACGTCCTTGGCCGTCAGAGGCTTGCCGTCGTGCCACTTCACCCCCTCGCGCATGTGGAAGGTGTAGGTCAGACCATCGGAACTGACCTCCCAGCTTTTGGCCAGGATTGGCTCCACCTCGTAGGTTGTAGGGTCTTCCTCGCAGAGGGCCTCGAACAGGTAGCTGACAAAGCGGCCCGACACGGAGTCAGTCACCAGCGTCGGATTGAAGGTCTTGGGGTCCTCATAGGCCCCGGCGATCAGCGAGCCGCCATATTTGCCAGTCGGCATGTCCTCGATGCAAGGGTCCTTCAAGGCCGGGTCGCCGGCGGGCGCATTCGCGGCAGGCCCCGTATCCGCCACGCTCGTGGCCGTCACGGAGGGAGCCGCAGAGGGCGCTTGCGTGGAGGACTTTTCCTCCGCTTCCTCGGCACAAGCCCCCAGCGCAAGGGCGATCGCCGCCCCGAGGCAGGATTTCAGAAGCCCGGACATTTGAACTGAATGCATGGAGCGGCTCCTACAAAGTTGTTTGGCCGGCACGCCCCAACGGCAGCCGGCACCCGAATTCTCAGCCATTCAAGCCCACCGAGACGGCCAACGGCACCTCAACGGTGGTAAGACAAGAAGGCGAGGACCAGCGACACCAGGCCCCACAGCAGGGCCACCGCGGTGGCAAAGCGATTGAGCCCTGCCTCGACGCCTTTCTGGCTGCCAAAAATTTTGGCCTGGCCCCCGATGGCGCCAATGCCTTCCCCCTTGGCGGAGTGCAGGATGACCGCCCCGATCAGGATCACCGAAAGGATCGTTTGCGCAATTTGAAGCGCCAGTTGAACGTCTAGCATTTACCCCCTGCTTCCCCCAAAGCCCTGTCCCCGTCCACATTCCTGCGGACTAGCCTTTATACCACGCGTGCCATTTCACGGTCAAACCCGCTCGGCATGCGGATCAGAGCCCAGGCAGGGAAGGCTTCGCCCCGTCCCCGGTTGCCAGGGGAGCGGGGAAGGCAGGGCTCGCAGCGCGCTGAGGGGCCACCGCCGTCGGCGAGGGGTCGATGGCAGCCGAAGGGGATGCCGGGCTCGACGCACTGGAGGAGGCCACCGACGAGGGGGAGACGGAGGGGGAGGGTTCAGAGGCGGCCAAGGGAGCCGGCCGAATCACGCGGATGCGGTGGTTATACGAATCAGCCAGGAAGATGCGGCCGCCCGCATCCACGGCCAGACCCGCCGGGTTGTTGAGTTCAGCCCGAAGGGGATCTTCCCCGTCACCAGAAAAGCCATAGGCCGATTTCGAGGCGTTGCCGGCCACGCGCTGCAGGGTTCCGTCCGGAGCGAGACGAAGAATCCGGCTCGAGGCCCCAAGCAAGGTCTCAAGCCCGGTCGAACACGCCCAGCCGTCCGCAATCAGCAGCCCTCCCTGGGCGTCCAGTGCCAGCGCCAGCGGCAAGGCGAGATCGGCGCCCCGGGCGTCTCCGCCCTCACCATCGACACCGAGTCGCCCGGACCCTGCCACGGGCGTGAGCTGGCGTGAGGCGATGTCCAGCCGAGAGATCCGACGCCCCTTGCCCTCGGCCACATACAGGTGAGCCCGATCGGCTGACAGCGCGAGCGCGATCGGCAAGTTCAGGCTGGGCGGAGCAAGCCGCAACCCCTTGGCTTCGGCGGCCAGATTGGTTCCCTCGCCCGCCAGGGTCGTCACCTGCCCCGCTTGAATCCGGCGTACCCGATTGTTGTAGGTGTCAGCGACGTACACGGTCCCGTCGGGGTCGACCACGAGCTGGCTCGGATAGGCGAATTGCGCACTGGCCGCCGGTCCATCGACGTAACCCATGAAGCCCGTGCCCGCCACCGTTTCGACCAGGCCGCTCTGAGCGATGCGACGCACCATGTGGTTGTCGCGATCGCAGTAGTAGAGGCTGCCATCAGGGCCGACCGCCAGGCCGGAAGGAACCCCCGCAGCCGCTCCAGCCAAAGCCGGGGGCACCCCGGAGGGCGCCTCGGAGCCCTGAGCCGCCCGCCCCGCGACGGTGCGAACCTCCCCGGTTCGCATATCAATCACGCGAATCAGCCGATGTCCGGCATCCGCCACGAACAGGAGCTGACGGCTGGCGTCGTAATGGAGGGAACGGGGATGTTTGAAACGAGCCGAGTGCGGGTCCTTGGCATCCAGCGCCCCCTCCAGGCCATCCCCGGCGAAGGTGTCGAGGACGCGAGCCGGGGCGATCGAAGGCAGGGGCCCCGTCGTCGTGGCGGGTTCGGTGGCCACCACATCGCTGGCAACGGGAAGTGGGGCCGGCGTGCCCACCGGCTGCAGCACGAGTCGCGCCTCGACCAGCGTATTGGGCAGCACGGAGATGGCCTGCGCCGCAAAGGCCGTGCGCCGATCGGCCGCATCGTAGGCCGTCGCGTCGATAAATTTGGGTCCGATCGGGACGTCCAGAAACTGGGTGCTGCTGTCCTTGGGATCGGGCGTCAGAATGGCCTGCATCGGGGCCTTTTCCGGGATGCCTTCGCCCCGAATGGTCACCACCACCCGCGCGGTTCCCGCTGGAATGGCCAGCACCCGAAACCCGACGGCCTGCTCGGGCCATTTGACGGACAGGGCCAGGCGCCCACGGGTCGGACGCCACAGATCGACGGAACAAGCCGACAGTGACAAGGTCGCTGCGGCGACCAGCAAGGAAACCCAACGTCCCGGCAAGAACTGGCGGCTCATTCGATGATCACCCGCACCGACCCCGTGGTGGGAGAGCCATTGATGACCCTGGGATCCAACAACTTATCGGTCTGCCCTTTCATATCGGGCTTGACCGCGCCGGGGGCCGGTTTGGGCTCGCCTGGAGGCGTCTCCTGGGTCGCGTTGCCGGGAGCAGGCCCCGGCACCGAAGCATCGGCACGGTTCGGGCGCGTGCCCGCGGCCGGATCGGTGGGAGGCGCAGCCTCTGGCGCGGCCGGTGCGGGAGAGCCGGGGGCCTCATTCAGCGACAGCGGCTTGAACAAGACGTTGCGCTCCTGCAGTTTGCGGTCGTCAATCGGAACGGGCGCCGCTGCGGGCGCCTGGATCGGCACGCGGGTGGTGGTGCCCGCCAGCACGCGGACCAACTGGCCCACATCGCCCGCCACATCGACCGCCCCTTCGAAGACGGTCACCTCGGTCGCACGGCGCGTCGGGTCGAACTCGACCACCAGTTCCGTGCCCGTCACCGTGGCCACCGCACCGGGC
>JAYKJB010000099.1 GCA_035285325.1 Candidatus Sericytochromatia bacterium | reverse complement strand
AAACTCTCCAAGAAATATTCTCGGCGAGTCAGGTCACCCTCGCGGGTGCCGGCTCTTTTTTTGCTCTTCTTCGTTTTTTGACAAGAGCTTGGTGCGTTCGCTTGGCTATTCAGTTGTCAAGGTACTGAGAGTTGAGAGCCGTTCCGTGGCACCCCGTGAAACCGGGACACCCCAGCGCCCCAGGCTTTACCCTGTGGCTTTCCGCGTAACCATCTCAAGGCACTTCCAAGCAGGAAGCTTGCGCCGAAAGGTCCCGGGAATGGGTCGGACGGCGGGTTCAGCGGGCGGTTGGCCTGCTGCACTCAACGCGTTTAGATACTGTACACGAAATAGACGCGAAGGGCAAGGGGGTTGATCGGAGTCTGATCAGGCCGCCCCACACCTGCACCCGAAACGCACACCAGATGTCACTGAGAGCGGTTTGCCCACGCGGTTTCGTGGTACGATTGAAACGGTTCCCAGGGCCGCCTTGTCTCCCTGTGCCGGCCCTCGGAGCTCGCGCACAGGCCGACCCACCCTATGTTTCACGAAAGCGTGTCCAACGTCATGCCCATCCTCGAGATCCGCACCATCGGAGACCCGGTTTTGCGCCAAGTGGCAGAACCCGTGCGAAAGGTGAACGCCCAAACCAAGCAACTGATCGCTGACATGTTCGAGACCATGTATGCAGCCGAGGGTGTCGGGCTGGCCGCTCCCCAGGTCGGAATCAGCCAACGTCTGTTCGTGATCGACGTGGGCGACGGCGAACCGTTCGCGCTCGTCAATCCGATTCTGGTCAAGGGATGGAATCCGATCCAAGACCAAGAGGGATGCCTCAGCGTTCCCGGCGTCTACATGGAAGTCACGCGTTATGAGCGGGTTCTGTTCAAAGGTAGAGACGAAAAAGACCGGGCGGTTCAAATTGAAGCGACCGGTTTGCTGGCCAGGGCCCTTCAGCATGAACTGGACCACCTGGACGGGAAAATCTTTGTCGATCTGATCGAGGACAAAATGGCCGTGGATGCCCAACTTGCCGCGATGAAACAGCGGCTCGCCGAAAAGGCCTTGGCGGTTCCAGCAGGCGGACAGGGTGACACGACCCGTGCGTAAGCCCTTTGTCATTGGCGTGGCGGGTGGGTCCGGCTCAGGCAAAACCACCGTCGCGCGGAATATCCTGGAACGCGCGGGAACCACCCACGTCGCCCACTTGCTGCACGACAACTATTATCACGACCTGGCGCACCTCTCGTTTGAGGAACGCAGTCAAGTCAATTTCGACCATCCGGATTCTCTCGACAACGACCTCTTCATCGAACACCTGAAGGCCTTGCTGGAACGCCGAACCATTGCGGCGCCCAAGTATGACTTCAAGACCCATCGGCGCACGGAGGAAACCGTCGCGATCGAACCGCGTCCAGTGATTCTGGTCGAAGGCATTCTGATCTTCGCAGATCCTGCACTGCGGGCCCTGATGGACCTTCGAATCTTTGTCGACACCGACGCAGATCTGCGGGTGCTGCGCCGCATCAAGCGGGACGTGGCGGAGCGCGGTCGACACCTGGAAACGGTCATCGACCAGTACCTGAACAGCGTCCGGCCGATGCACAATGAATTCGTCGCTCCCAGCAAGAAACACGCCAACATTGTGTTGCCGGAGGGCGGTATGAACCAGATGGCCATCGAGGTGTTGATCGCCAAAGTGGATTCCATCCTGAAACGTCAAACTGCGCCGCTCCAAAGCAACGCCGTTCATTAGAAGCGGGAGTCTCCTTGCCGACACCCAATTTGCCTGTCCGGGTCGTCTTTATGGGGACGCCAGCCTATGCGGTGCCGACCCTGCAAGCCTTGCAAACGGATTGGGCGCACGTGGTGGGCGTGGTCTGCCAGCCGGACAAACCGGTCGGGCGCGGCCAGCAATCCACGGCCCCCCCGGTGAAGACAGCCGCGCAAGCCCTTTCTATCCCCGTCCTGCAACCGGTGAAATTGCGACATAACGCAGAATTTCTGCAGCAACTGCGCGAGTTGGCCCCCGATTTGATCGTGGTAATTGCCTACGGCAAGATCTTGCCAACCGAGATTCTTGAACTCCCACGCTTCGGCTGTCTCAACTTGCACGCCTCGCTCCTGCCACTTTATCGCGGGGCCGCACCGATTCAGTGGGCCCTCATCCGTGGCGAAACCGAGACGGGTGTGACCCTCATGAAAATGGACGAGGGCCTCGATACCGGGGCGATGCTCGCCAAACAGACGTGTGCCATCGCTCCCGTCGATGATGCCCGCAGCCTCACGGACAAGCTGGCCCGCGCAAGTGCAGATCTGGCCGCTCAGGCCATTCCACGATGGCTGGCGGCGGAACTCCCCGCCGAACCGCAAGATGAAAACCTGGCCACCCTGGCCCCACTGCTCACCAAAGCGATGGGCGAGGTGAATTGGAAGCAGCCGGCGATCGCCCTGAGACGTCTGAGCAGGGGCTTGGCGGCGTGGCCCGGCCTGTCGAGCCACCTGCTCGGTCAACGTGTCAAGTTGGGCCGCGTCGACGCGCTGGAAATCGCAACGGAGGCCTCTCCGGGCACGATTCTGGCGATGACCGAAGCAGGCTGGCAGGTCGCCACGGGCGATGGCGTCTTGCTGATCCAGGAGATTCAATTGCCAGGCAAACCACTCCGCGCTGCGGCGGAGGTGGCGCGCGGGTGGCGCGACTTACGCGTCGGGTCGTCCTTCACGAGCGAAGCCCCCTCGCCGCTGAATGTGTCATGACACGCGACGTCCGTGCGAAACAGGACCCTCAGGCTAGGTCCGCCCGCGAATGGGCACTGGGCAAACTGATCGCGATTGAGGCAGAGGGCGGCTACGCCAACCTGGGGCGACAGGACCTGTCGCACATGCCACCGCCGGAGCGCAGCCTGGCCGTGGAACTGTCCCACGGCGCCACACGCCGTCGAGCGACCCTGGACTGGTACCTCGCCCAGGTTCTGAAAGGCCGCCTGGAGGACCTGACGCCTCCGATTCGCAACAACTTGCGCCTGGCGACCTATCAACTGCTGTTCCTGGACCGCATCCGTCCAGCCGCCGCAGTGGATGAAGCCGTCAAATTGGCTCGAAAACACGGACACGAGGGGGTCGCACGCCTTACCAACGGGGTGTTGCGAAACCTTCAACGGCGGATGGAAACCTTGTCTCCCCCCGCCTTCAAGGACAACCCACTGCTGGCCTTGACCGCTCGCTATTCGCTGCCTGAGTGGTTGGCCCGGGAATGGTTGGCCCTTCATGGGCCAGATGCGGAGTTACTCGCTCAGTGGAGTATCACCCCCCCCACGCTCTCCCTGCGCGCGAACACGCTGAAACGAACGCGAGAAAGCCTTCAGGAAGAACTCTCGGCCCTCGGCATCGCAGCCACGCCTGACCCTTGGCTTCCAGAGGGCCTGCGTCTGAACCAGTCCATCGACCCGACCGCGCTGGCGGCCTTCTCGGCGGGGGAGTTTTACGTCCAGGATGAGGCGGCCATGTGGGCAGCCCGCCTGGTCAAGCCTGCGTCGGGGCAGACCATCCTGGACATTGGCGCTGCTCCTGGTGGAAAGTCGACGCACCTGGCGGCCCTGATGGGCGACCAGGGTTGCATCTGGGCCATCGATCGCTCGGCGACGCGGCTGAAGCTCTTGGAGGAGAACTGCCGCCGTCTGGGCGTCTCATCCGTTCGAGCGCTGGCTCGCGATGCATGCGACCTATCGGAGTTGCCTGTCGCCGATCGCATCTTGCTCGACGCACCGTGTTCCGGTTTAGGGGTTTTACCAAGGAAGCCAGACCTGCGTTGGCGTCAGACGCCGGTCACGCGGGGGGAACTGGCGCAGTTGCAAAGCCAATTGCTCGATGCCGCCGTGGCCCGTCTCAAACCCGGAGGGTTGCTCGTTTACAGCACCTGTACGATGAGTCGGCAGGAGAACCAGGATGTCGTTGAAGCGCTACTGAACCGCCAGCCCCAGCTCCGATTCGACGATATGGGCGAGGATCTTCCAGCCGACTGGCGAAACGAACTGGAAGGCGAGGGGGGAATGCTTCAACTCCATCCCATTCGCCACGGTGTGGATGGATTTTTCATCGCGCGTCTGCGGCGCGAGGTATGATGGAATGCGGCAGCGGCAATCAAGCGCGCTGGCACAATGACGTGTTCAACGAGGGAGCACCCGTGAAAAGTCTGGTTGGGCTGGATCCCGCTGAACTTCGCCAGTTGGCCGAATCACTCGGGCAGCCGGCCTATCGTGGCACGCAGGTCGCGAAGTGGATTTACGAAAAAGGGGTGCGCGACCTGGAGGCCATGACCGATCTGCCGAAAGCATTTCGGGAGGCCCTCAGCCAGGACCACCATACGGTGCCGGCGCTGACCCTGGTCACCTCGCGCGAGGCCCCGGACGGCACCACCAAATTCCTGTTTCGGGCGAGTGATGGGCGCGAGATCGAGAGCGTCTGGATTCCCTACCCTGACCGTGTCACCGCCTGCATCAGCTCGCAAGTCGGCTGTGCGATGCGCTGCAGCTTCTGCGCCACGGGCCAACTCGGGTTTGAGCGCAATCTCACCCCCGGAGAGATTGTCGACCAGATTCTGGCGATGCAATCCATGCTGGGCCGCCGCATCTCAAACGTGGTCTACATGGGCATGGGCGAACCCTTGTTGAACCTCGACCACGTGCTCAAAAGCGTGCGGCTCCTCAATCAGGTGGTGGGGATCGCCATGCGACAGATCACCATCTCAACGGTGGGCATCGTGCCGCAGATGGAACGGCTGGCGCAGGAGAAACTGCAACTGACGTTGGCACTCTCGCTCCACGCGCCGAATGATGCCCTGCGCGATGAACTCGTGCCGGTCAACACCAAATTCCAACTCAGCAGCTTGCGGGATGCGGTGCGTGAATACGAAGAAATCACCGGCCGACGCGTCACCCTCGAATACATCATGCTGGGTGGTGTGAACGACGCGCCCCAGCACGCCAGGGAGTTGGCCGCCTGGGCCAAAGGCTTACACGTTCATATCAACCTGATCCCCTACCATCCGACGGGGGCCGATTTCCGCGCCACCCCGGCCCCGGCCATCCGGCAATTCGCCAAGTCGCTTGAAGACGCGGGATTCCCAACGGCCATCCGAGCCGAGAGGGGCCTCGAAATCGAGGCCGCCTGCGGCCAGTTGAAGCGTCAGCTGGCCGGCGCGCATCCGCCGGCCTGACGCGTGGGAGACCGCCAGGTGATGGAAACGGGCTCCCACGCGCCGACCAAAGAGGGCTTATTGAAAACCGGGGTCATTGTCAGCCACCAGGCCAATTTTTATTACGTCCTCGCCGAGGGGACTGAATACGCCTGCCACATGCGTGGAAACCTGAAAAAGAGCGGCGAGTCCCCGCTGGTCGGGGACCGGGTTCAGTTCGTCCTGGAGCCCGTTTCGCCGGATGCGCCCCTCCCTCCCCCACGCGAAGGTTCGCTGGCGCTGGAGGCGGCGATCGCCCCGGGGGTCCGCAAAGGCGCCATCGTGACGATCGCTCCGAGAAAGCAAGCCCTCACGCGGCCCGCCATCGCCAACGTCGACCTCTTGCTGATCGTGCTGTCCGCCGACAGTCCGCCGTTCTCCCACCTGCTGCTCGACAAATTTCTCGTGGCAGCCCACGAGGCCGACCTCGTGCCGGTGATTGTGGTCAACAAGCGGGACCTGGTGCCACCCGCCCAACTCGACGAAATGGTGGCGGTCTATCGCGAGTTGGCCTACCACGTGATTCCCACCGAAGCCACGCCACAAGGCGTCCAGGCCTTGATGCCGATCCTGGACGGCAAGCTGTCCGTCCTGGCCGGTCCCTCAGGAGTGGGTAAAAGCTCGCTCGTCAATGCCCTGATCCCCGGCCTGAGTCTGCGCGCAGGGGACGTCTCAAGCAAATTGCAACGCGGTCGCCATACCACCCGACACGCAGCGCTATACGCAGTGGACGCCTGTCAGGAAGCCTTGCTCGCCGACACCCCCGGGTTCAGTTTCCTCTCCCTGGAGGGCCTCCACCCCGCCAGGTTGGGCTGGGCGTTTCCGGAGATCGCGCGTCTGATTCCCGCGTGCCGATTTCCCAGTTGCCTGCATCAGCAGGAACCAGACTGTGCCGTGAAAGACGCGCCCGAGGTGGCCCCTCAACGCTACGAGAATTACCTGAAGTTACTCCAGGAATGCCTGGAGACCCATCGTGAAAGCGCTGACCGCACTCAGAAGAGCGACACCGGCTTCAAGTCCCATTCGCGCGCACGCGGCCAGGAGGGGCGGGTGGTGAGGGTAGATGCCACGCTGAGGGCGAGAGACCGCAAAACCATCAAGCAGCAACTTGAGTCGGAATGGCAAGTCGACCTGGATGACTCTGACGAAACGGATTCATCGGGCGATTATTGAAAGGGCAACGTCAGCCAGGCGCGGGCCCTCCCCGCCGTGTGGGGCACCACCAGGCCGGGTATAGGAACAAGTGTCCCTTCGCTGCTCATCGTGCGCGACGCGCTTCTCGCACGGACCACGCTGGAGTTTCAACCCGATGCGCCT
>JAYKJB010000098.1 GCA_035285325.1 Candidatus Sericytochromatia bacterium | reverse complement strand
GGTCGCGCGTGACGTCTCGCAACAGGGTGAGTCGTTCCTCCTGGGTGAAAAGGCCGCGTTTGCTGGTGTTCACCAGAATGGCGACGATCACCTCATCGAACAAACGACTCGCGCGTTCCAGAATGTCGAGGTGTCCGTTGGTGATCGGGTCAAAACTGCCGGGGTAAATCGCGCGGACCAATGGGACCTCCTCGCCATCAAGCGGGCAAGCGACAACCTGAGATGCTCCATTGTAGAGTTGACGCTCGCGGGGGGCAACGCTCGACCTGCCTGACCCGTGAGGCTTGAGGGCCAGCGGCCGGTTGGGCTCTCCGCCGGTTGCCAAATGCGGCGGCGCTGCTCATAATGGACCCGTCTTCCCTTGTGTGATCAGGGGGGGCAGTGCCGCACCAATTGTCGACCAAGAAGAAGGTCCAGTCATGGCAGACACCGCAGGAACCGCTCCGACATCGACCAGCGATGACATCACTCGCCGCAAATTTCTGAACCAGGCCATCAACGTGGTGGGCGCCGGTATCACCGCGATACTGGCTGTGCCCCTTACCGCTTACTTTCTGGACCCGGCGGTTCGCTCCTCGGCCAGCAAGAAGAACTGGGTCAAGCTGGGCCCGGCCAGCGATCTGACGGCGTCTCCCAAGGCGTTCAATTTCCAGACCGTGCGCACGGAAGGCTTCATGAAGCAAAACGTGAACGCCACCGCCTACGCGTTCATGGACGACGCGGGCCAACCACAAGCGCTGAGCAATACCTGCACCCATCTGGGCTGTCCTGCCGGTTGGGACGAAGCCAAGGGCAAGTTTTTCTGCCCGTGCCACGGGGGCGTTTACACCAAGGATGGAACGAACGTGGCCGGACCTCCTCCTCGCCCGCTTCCCCGTTTCGAGGCGAAGGTTGAAAACGGGGACGTCTACATCAACGCGTAATGCCGATGCCGCGATTTCCCTCGTCAAACGGACGAGATGCGGCCCATCTGTTGAACCAAGCCGGGGGCCTGACCGACTCAGGCCCCCGGCTTGATGAAGCGCCACCGCTTCCGAGGGGCACGTGACCCAGCCACTGCAAACGGTCAAAGGGACCAAAGACATTCTCCCGCACGAGACGCCACGGTGGCGGTTCGTGGAGTCTCGTGCGCAGGATGTTCTGGCGCGCTACGGCTATCGCGAAATCAGAACCCCGATTTATGAGGCGACGGAGCTCTTCGCCCGCGGCATCGGGGAGACCACGGACATCGTGGGCAAGGAGATGTTCAGCTTCGATGACCGAGGTGGTCGTCACGTCACCTTGCGGCCGGAAAACACGGCGGGCGTGGTGCGGGCTTACATTCAACACAAACTTTACACCCAACCCGCCCCACAGAAATATTGGTATTTCGGTCCCATGTTCCGAGCGGAGAACGTGCAGGCGGGACGTCAAAGGCAGTTTCACCAGCTCGGTGTCGAGTGTCTGGCCGCTCCCGATCCTTGTTGGGATGCCGAGTCGATCGCGATGGCGGCTCATTTCCTGGCTGAATTGGGTCTGAAGCCGCTGGATGCTTGGCAGCTTCAGGTCAATTCCGTGGGCTGCGACGGTTGTCGGCCAGCTTACCGGGACGCCCTTCAGCTTTTTTTGCGCTCTTGTCAGGCGGACCTGTGTCCGGACTGCCGGGTACGCACCGAGCGAAACCCGCTTCGCGTATTGGATTGTAAGGTGCCAGCCTGCCGCTCGCAGCTCCATCAGGCACCTCTGGTGGACACGGCCTGGTGCAATGATTGTCGTCAGGCATTTGCCCAGGTGGAGGAATTTCTCACCGCGGCGGGGGTCCCCTTCACCCACAACCCGCGCCTGGTCCGGGGCTTGGATTATTACAGCCGGACGGTTTTCGAATTCATCGCGTGCGGCGACCGATTGGGGGCCCAGAGCACCTTGTGCGCCGGGGGGCGCTATGATGCGCTGGTCGCGGACCTGGGTGGCCCCGCGAGCCCCGCAGTGGGATGGGCACTCGGCGTTGAACGGTTGTTGCTCGTTCTGGGAACGGAACTGCCCGGTGCCCAGCCTCCCGTCGCCGTGTTGGTCACGCCGCCGGGCACCCCGTTCAGCGAGACCTTCCGCTTGGCCTGCAGCCTTCGGTCCTGGGGCCTATCGGTGGAGATGGCGCCCGGTGGAAAATTGGAACGCCAGTTCAAACTGGCAGAGCGCTTGGGCGTTCCCTTCGCCCTGGTGGTGGGAGAAGCCGAGCTTGCCGCGGGTGAGGTCATTCTGAAAAATCTGACGACCCGCTCTCAGCAGCGAGTGCTGATCTCACGAGACGCGTTGCGCGCGGCCCTCACCTCATCGCTTCAGGAGGTCCAGTGATGCGCTCCAAGAAATTTGTGGTCGTGGCGGGGAACATCGGCAGCGGCAAGACGACGCTGACCCGATACCTCTCCAGGCACCTGGGCTTTACCCCGAGTTTCGAATCGGTGGAGGGGAATCCCTACCTGGCTGACTTTTACGATGACATGCCGCGCTGGAGTTTCCCCCTCCAGATTTATTTCTTGGGCAAACGCTTCGAGAGCCACCGACAGATCGTCGAAGGCCAGGAAAGTGTGATTCAGGATCGTTCGGTCTACGAGGACTGTGCCATCTTTGCGGAGAACCTTCGCCGAACGGGGCAAATGACGGAACGTGATTACGACAATTACCGTCAAATTTACGAGATCATGGGCAAGTTTTTTCGGCCGCCTGACTTGGTCGTCTACCTCAAGGCCAGTCTCGGCACCTTGCAAAAGCGTATCGCGATGCGGGGGAGAGATTATGAGGCGGCCATTCCCAGCGACTATCTGGCGCAGCTGAACACCCTCTATGATGACTGGATCGACAATTGGCGCCTGTCGCCCGTGGTGACGCTCCCAGCCGATGAGCTCGATTTTGTGCATAGCAGCCTGGACTGTTGTAACATCTTCGATCTGGTGGAGTCGGCCTTGGACCTTCCTCCAACGCTACCCGGACTGTTCCCTCGTCCCGAACGCGCCAGCATCTGACGGAAGCCGGGACAGTCCCTTGTCGAACGTGATTTAGCAGGACATCTGCTGGTTTTGTTCTCTGTTCACCGAGGTTTCTACGATGCTTGGCCTTTCGCTCGATGGCATATCGCTTGACGCGGTGCTCAAGATCGTCGTGATTGACCTGGTTCTGTCGGGCGACAATGCCGTCGTGATTGCCATGGCGGTCAAGTCATTGCCCCCGTCCATCGCGCGTCGGGCTGCGGTGATCGGCGCGGCCGGTGCTGTCGGTTTGCGGGTGATTTTTGCTGCGTTGGCCGCGTTTCTCCTGGCGGTGCCCTACCTGCAGGCCATTGGTGGCCTGGTACTGTTCTGGATCGCCTTCAAACTTCTGACAGAGGAGGAAGAGGCTGAAGAGCGGCATGGTGAGATCCAGAGTTTCTGGGAAGCGGTGCGTATCATCATCCTCGCCGATGTGGTCATGAGCCTCGACAACATCTTGGCGGTCGGCGGGGCTTCGCACGGCAACATCACGCTGTTGCTGTTCGGTCTGGCGTTGAGTATTCCGATCGTGCTGTTTGGCAGTCAGATTCTGACGGGCATGCTCCGCCGCTGGCCCTTGTTGGCCTATGTGGGGGCGGGGGTGCTGGCCTGGACGGCCGCCGAGATGGTGGTGCACGACAAGAAGGTCGGCCCCTTGCTGATCGCGACGGGAATACCCTATCTGGACTATGGCCTGGCTTTCCTGGCCACGGCGATGGTGCTCTTGGGGGGCTACTGGGTTACTCGCCGCCGGCCGGAAGCGGTGGAGACTTCCCAGGAGTCGGCGCTGGAGGCGGCCTCATCGGACCGCTGAGGGGACGAGACCGCACGGGCGTGCCAAGGCGCTGAATCTGTTCACCACCAACTCAGGTGGAACCGGTCGAAGGCCCTCACGGCCGCGATGATGCAGCGTTCATAGAAATCGGGTTTGACCACTGGGGTGCCTCGCTGGGTCCAGTCTCGCTCAAACATGGCTTCCAGTTCACTGGACACCGAGGGACTCAGCAGGTCGAGGTTGGTTTCGCGGAAGGTGCGGAACGCCTGATAGGTGTAGTTGGTCGAGCCCACCAGCGCCCGCTCTCCGTCGATCAGCGCCAGTTTCATATGTAACTCCTGGTCTTCCACCTGGGGCACGTACCATTTGATGGGGACTCCCGCATCTCTCAGGATATTGGCCGTCAACAGGTTCGGAGTGCCGTACAGTTTCAAGCTTTTGAAGGCATCCAGGTACTTGTGGTAGTTAGCGTTCTTATCTGCCAGTACCCGCACATCCACGTTGCGTTTGTAGGCTGCGACCAAGGCCTGCGCCACCTCCACATCCCCAAACTCAAAGATGGCCACATGCACGCTGCGTTTGGCGCCCTGGATGGCTTCAATCAGGACTTTCTTGGTGTCCTGGATATCGATGTCTGTCTTGGTCACGCGCGCCTGTCCGTTGGATACGTTTGCGGGCACGTCCAGGAGCCCAAAAAATGAAGGGGTTTTGGGGGTTTTGCTGGGCTTCGGGGTCGGTTCGGCAGGAAAGGTGGGCGGCAGACTTCCGCGCAGCCCCCAGGTGGCCGCATGAATGCCCGCCAGTTCGGCGGCGGCGGCACCCGTGACCCGGAGATAGACATCGTGGTTCATCACCCCGAGGTCTATCAGGTTCATCGTGCCCAGCATGGCCACCCGCTGGTCCACGATCACGAACTTGTTGTGGTCGATCTGGAAGCGGTTGGCCAGGGGATGCCCCGCGCGCCGGGGGAGATAGCCGATCGGGTAACTCTTGACCGAGATGCCGTTGGCCAACAGGTAGCGGACGACGGGCACGATCTGCTGGTGGGCTGAGCCGGCCAGTCCGTAGCCGGGGTCGTGCAGAATGCGGATATCGAGTCCTTCTCGTCCCTTGTTCACGAGCAACTCGGCCAATTTGCGCCCCTCGTTGCCGCCGAGCAGGAAAAGGTCCATCCAGACCGATTTCTGGGCTTGCTGGATCGTTTGGAAGACGGCGGGGAGGATTTGCCCGGCATCGATGAAAACATCGGCCTGGGTAGGGGCGAACGCCAGTGGATGGGCCACCTGATAATCTCCTGGGGCCAGCGGTAAGGGACGACTTTCGACCCCTTCAACCGGCCTGCGGGCTGCCGCGATGGCTGACATCGAGCGCCACACATCCTGGAAGACCTGCAGTTTCTCGCCGCGAGAGAGGCGACCGTCTCTGTCTTGGTCGAGTCCCTCAAAAGTCGCCTGACTCAGACCGCTCTGTGCGACGGTGACGGGAGGCCCTGCCAACACTCCCTGCAGTTCACCCAGCGCGGCCCGTTGCGCTTCCATCTCGCCCGTCGGGGAGCCACCCGCCTGCGGGGCGAGCGAACGATGGGGGCTGCTGGGATGGCTGCAGCCTGCCAACAGCAGGCCACAGATGAGGGCAAGGGAGAGGACCTGGCGGGTTGTGCGGGGCATGGGCGGTGGGGCTCCCCAGGTTTGGCAGGACTGCATGAGTTATACGCGTCCGGCCCTTGCCCCTGTCCTTTCTTTGAATTGTTTAAGCATTAATTAACCACTTGTTAACCATTTTGGGCGGCTCGTGGTAAGCAGGGGGGCCCTCCCAAGCGATGAGATCGGAAGGCCCCTTCACGGTCGGTTGACGTCGCGCGACGGGTCACTGATTCTCTGAACGTCGCGGTCGGGGCATCGCCCCCCCTGTCAGGCTCTGCCTGCGCCTCGCCTCCGGGAGGCGGGCGACCTCATCGGCGGGCCCGAGGCACCGAACGTGGAGGATGATGAAATCTTAACCATCAATCTCGAAAGAACTTGGTGGGGAGACTCATGATCCCATTATGTCGGCGTTCGTGGCCATTCGTGTCGTCGGCCCCCTTGCTCCAGTTTGTAACGGGATGTGTCCTGTCCAACCTTTGATCTGATCCGATCAGCAACCGGCCTGATCAACCAGATCCTTCCATTTCGCCTTGGGTTAGGCGCGAGACTTGAGTCGACCAAGGCGTCTGCGATCTGGATCACCGAATCAACGTTATGTTCACCTTCATGATGCTCGTGACGATTGGGCGGGGATTGCGTTCGCTCGGTGGCTCCCGTATAATCCTCCCTCGTTCCTCAGGGTTGGAAAACAAGGCGCCACCAGTGTTTCGCTGTGTTGATAGCTGCCTCGGACCCCTTGCCTGACGCCGGAGATTCACCTTGTTGAAGCTCCGGCGATGTTGTCCCATCCCCTCCCCCCACACCCCACGCGTGAGGAGAACCGCAAGATTATGTTGAGCAAGAACGCGGTTACAGTTCTTGAGAAGCGCTATTTGCTGAAAGACCAGCAAGGCAAGTTGTCTGAGACCCCGGAAGGCCTGTTCCGGCGCGTGGCCCGGGCCCTGGCCGAGCCAGACCGCAACTACGGGGCCTCCGACGCCGAGGTCGATGCCACCGCGGAAGCCTTTTTCAAGCTTACTTCCGAGCTTGATTTCCTGCCCAATTCACCGACCCTGGCGAATGCTGGAACCCGCACGGGGCAACTATCTGCTTGCTTCGTCTTGCCGGTCCCGGATGACCTGGCGGGAATCTTCGAGAGCATCAAGCACGCAGCCCTGATCCACCAGACCGGAGGGGGCACCGGCTTCTCCTTCTCGCGTCTGCGGCCGAAAAACGACCTGGTGCAGAGCACCAAGGGTGTCTCGTCGGGCCCGGTTTCTTTCATGGATGTTTTCAATGCTGCGACCGAGAGCATCAAGCAGGGTGGCATGCGGCGCGGCGCCAACATGGGGATCCTGCGGGTCGACCACCCGGACATCATGGACTTCGTGGCTCACAAGGAAGACCTGACCAAGCTGACCAACTTCAACATCTCGGTGGCCGTCACGGATGCCTTCATGCAGGCTGTGGAAGCTGGAACGCCTTACGATCTCTTCAACCCGCGCAGTGGCGAAGTGGTGGCTCAGTTGGATGCCCGCCACGTGTTCAAGCAAGTCGTGCAAAGGGCTTGGAGCACCGGTGAACCGGGCATCGTCTTCATTGATCGGATGAACGAATACTGCCCCGTGCCCTGGATGGGCCGCTACGAAGCGACCAATCCGTGCGGCGAGCAGCCTCTGATTCCTTACGAGTCGTGCAACCTGGGCTCGGTCAATCTCGAACGCTTTGTGGTGGATTCACCGGCGGGCCCGGTGGTCGACTGGGCGCGCTTGCGCACCGTGATTCACGGCGCGACCCACATGCTCGACAACGTCATCGACGCCAACCGTTACCCGATCGCCGAGATCCGGGACGTCACCCACGCCACCCGAAAGATTGGGTTGGGCGTGATGGGCTTCGCCCGGATGTTGTTCAAGCTGGGGATTGGCTATGGATCCGAAGAGAGTTTGCGGGTCGCGGAACAACTCATGAGCTTCATCGACTTCGAGTCGAAGGTCATGAGTCTCCAACTCGCCAAGAAGCGGGGGGCCTTCCCGGCTCGGGCTGGCCACGAAGCCGAGAGCAATGCGATCTTCAAGCGCATGTTCGAAGAACGTCAGGCCCGCAAACAACGCCATCCCGAGGCCGATTACGCTTCACTCTGGTCTGAAGTGGAAACCTTTGGCTTGCGTAACTCGACCACGACGACGGTGGCGCCAACCGGTACGCTGTCCATCATTGCGGACACCTCCGGTGGATGCGAACCGGTGTTTGCGCTGGCCTTCAAACGCTGGCAGGCCGACACGCACATGGTGGACGTGGATGGGGTGTTCCAGGAATATGCCAAGGCTCAGGGCTTCTACAGTCAGGCCTTGATGGAGGCCATCGACGCGAATCACGGTAGTCTGGTCGACCTGGTCGGCTTCGACGTTCCGCCGGACGCCGTTCGCATCTATCGCACCGCCCACGACATCTCCCCGTCCGAGCACGTCTTGATCCAGGCGGCCTTCCAGCATTACAACGACTCCGCGACCTCGAAGACCATTAACTTCGCGGAGGAAGCCACCCAAGAGGACGTGGAGACGGCCTATTTGCTCGCCTATCAGACGGGTTGCAAGGGCATCACGGTGTACCGTAACAACTCTCGGCAGTTCCAGCCCCTTTCGGTCTCTCAGGCGCCCGCTACGCCGGCTGCGACGTCTTCCCCCACCGCGTCGGATGCGGTGGCCGCCGCCAAGCCACGCCCTCGCCCTGAGGATTTGTACGGATACACTCGCACGACTCAGACCGGTGACGGCAAGCTTTACACGACGGTCAACTACGACGAGTATGGCATTCGCGAGGTGGTGACCAACATCGGTCGCAGCGGCGGTACCCTGTTCAGTCTCTCCGAGGCAATCGGGCGTTTGATCAGCCTCGCCTTGCAGCACAATGTCCCGGTGGATGAAATCTCACGCAGCCTGATCGGAATCCGCGGGGCAAATCCCTACGGATTTGGGGCGAACCAGGTCCTGAGCATTCCGGACGCCATCGGCAAGGTGCTGAAGGACAGCCCCCGGAATCTCGGCCAAGTGCTGGCGGCGCAGCCCGCTGTCTTGCCTGTGACCTCAAGCGCTGCGGTGGTGGCCAAGGCCGGCGCCGATCGTTATGGCATCGACGCGGTCCGGATTTATGGCGAAAGCCCGGAGTGTCCGGAGTGTGGCAGCGGGCTGGAATTCGGCGAAGGTTGTGTCACCTGCCGCAGCTGCGGCTACTCCAAGTGCGGCTGAAGCCTGAATTCGCCCCTTTTTGACACAAAAACCCCCTCTGCGTTTCGCGGAGGGGGTTTTCATAAAGGCTGTCTGCGCCTTGATCACACCGATCAAGAGGCGGAAAAATCAGGGTTCATCTGCACATGAAAGGCTTGCATCCCCGCAAGCCCCATGCTAACTTGATCTGCGTTAGGGATGAGGGCTGTATGCCCGGCAGGGTCTCACTGACAGCCTGCTCGCCTGCCGCCCGGTCAGAAGGAGTAAGGAATTGAACAAGGAAGAACTCGTCAACGCCGTTGCCGCCAAGACCAAGCTGTCCAAGAAGGACACCGAGTCCACCATCAATGCCACCATTGATGCCGTGACGGCCGCGTTGGCCAAGGGCGACAAGGTGACGCTGGTTGGTTTCGGCACCTTCCAGGTGCGCGAGCGCGCCGCCCGCGAAGGCCGTAACCCCCGCACGGGTGCTGTCCTGAAGATCTCTGCCAAGAAGGCGCCCGCCTTCACGGCCGGCAAGGGTCTGAAGGAAACCGTTGCTGGTGCCAAGAAGAAGGCTGCAGCGGGCAAGAAGTAAGCCTTCGGCTCGGACGATATTTCAAGGACGGCCTCCCCTCGGGGAGGCCGTCTGCTTTTGTCCGGACCACCCGCCACGCCCGGCGTGGCAGGGGGCTGCCTCAGACGATTCTTCCAGGGTCGTCGCGGAACCTCGACTTCAGCGTGTGATCTCCAGGATCGTCACGCTGGATTTGGGGAATACCACGCCCTCAAGCCGGTCCAGTGTTTCGGTTTTGAGCGAGGCGTTCGCCGCGTTCCAGCCATTCGGGTCGCTCAGCGTCCAGCGTGTGATGCGGCTGGGCGTCCAGCCCAGTGCGACGTCCGCAGTCACATCGGCGTCATTGAGGCGATGCACCACCATCACGTAGCTGGTCTGGTCTCGGCTCGAGGCTGATACCGCCAATTTCGGGAGGTCCAGACTGGTCGCCGCCCCAGCCACCTTGACGCTCGGCCCGCCTTGCACCTGGCTTTGCACGATCTGGTCGCCCCAATGTTCCGCCAGCATCTTCTGGAATTTGAAGATGGCGGTGGTGTTGTTGGGGTCGTTGTTGAAGAAGAACGCGGCGTCCGCCAGTTCCTTGTGCTCGAAGCAGAATTCCACACTCGTCAACAGGTTCAGATTGAAGGCCAGACTCAGCGAGTCGGCGGCGTAGAGCGCACCGAATAGCCCGCGGGAACGGGCCACGTCGTTGTACAGGTGGGTGAAGAACTCTGTGTTGGCGATGCGAATGTCTCGCCCTGCTCCGTATTGACGAATGGCCGGCTGGATTTCATTGGTGATTTTCTGCCGGTTCCATTCGTTCTGGGCCATCAGGGTGAGCAGGTCGCCACTCTTGTAGAGCGGCCAAGAGGGATACCCGTGGTAGATCAGGAAGTCCACCTGGTCTCCCATGATCTGCAGAATGTTCTTGACCGTCGTGACGCCCCCGCTCCAACCGTTGCCCAGCCAGTTCGAGTTGATCGAGGCCACCGCGCCAATCTGAATCGGCACATCCGAGTTTGCCCGCATCTGTTGGGCGAACAGCTTGGCGCGCTGGGCATAGACCGATTCATTGGGGGCATAGGTGTCATGTCCCCGCACCATGGTCCAGGGGATTTCGTTGCCGAGTTCGAACAGGCGCACGTTCTGCTGCGCATAGGGATAGCGGGCACGATTGGCGTCGCCCGCACGGTTCAGAAAACTGACATAACGTCCCGCCTCCTCCGGGGTGCCCGTGCCGTAGTTCACCACGTGCATTTGCTCGGCTCCCAAGGTATTGGCATCCTTGAGGCTGTAGCGAAGGTCGTCGTAGGGGTAGCCCCCGGTCTTGTTCCACACCCCCTCAAAGTGGAAGCCCGTCATGTAGCTATAGTCGTTCCGCCCGTCGGTCGGTCCGTGTCCGATTCGATAGAGATAGCGACGCTGGCCCCAGGTGGGGCTCAATTCCCGCATCTTGGCCAACTTCGCGGCCCCATTTGGAAAGTCGCTTTCGACGTGGTTGCGGTTGGTCCCTAGCAGGAATGAGTTCGCGGCATGCAAGACCCGGGTTGTGTCCACGAGGATGCGGGTCTGGGCCGGGTTTGGGCTGCCCGAGGCCATCGGGGTCGGGGTGGCCGAGGGCATGGGGGTGGCACTGGGAGCCGGGCTGGTGGTTGCGCTGGGGGTCGGTGACGCTGTCGGAGGCGCGCTTGGCGAGGGCATGGCGGTTGGGGTGGCCGTCGGTGACGGCTGGGGAGAGACCATGGGGGTCCCCATGGCGACCCACTCGAACAGCATCACGTTCTGTCTGTTGTTCGAGAAACGGAGTCGAATCCAGGATGCATTCGTGGCACTGGGAAACCGTTTGCTTTCCACATTCCACGAGCTGTTGCGGACGCCTGTCAGAACGGTCCGCCACCGGAGACCATCGTTTGAGACATCCACCGCGTAACTGCCAACCGGGTTGACCTTGATGTTCAGTTGGGTCAACGTGGCGGTCGCGGACAGTCTTCCCGTGAAGGTGGGGTTGGAGACCAGCCCACTGCTCCAGCAGGTGGCGAGATTTCCGTCGCGGGCAAGGTCCACATTGGCCCCGTTGCTACTGGCGCTGAGTTTGGCCCAGGCCAAGGTCTGAATATTGAGCAACTGCCGCGAACCCTGGCCAAGGCTGCGCTGGCTGCCCTCTGCCTGCGCTTGGTCGGGGTGGGGGCCGATCGGGGGCGAGATTTGACACGCGGCCAGCCCGGAGAGGGCGCTGGCGAGAGGGAGCCAGGAATGAATGATGCGTCGTGTACGCATGGGGGGAAGCCTCCTATCAAGGGGCGATGCGGCCCGGACGGCGCGCACGGCCCGGGGACTTCCTACCCCGCGTTATGTAAAAAAGTATTATGTTTAATATAACTTAATATATTCCTGGGGCTCCTCGGGTGAATGTGGTAGATTGGTAGACCCTGAAAGGTTCCATCCACCATGCCTCTTCCGACCGTCGCCATCGTGGGACGTCCCAATGTGGGCAAGTCCACCTTCACCAACCGTCTGGTCGGTCGTCGCGAGGCGATTGTGCATGATGAGCCTGGGGTCACGCGGGATCGTCAATACTTGAAGTCCGACTGGAATGGGCGGGATTTCATCGTCATCGACACCGGGGGAATTGTGCCCGGGGAACGCGAGGACGAGATCCTGCGCTCGATCCGCAAGCAGGCAGAGGCCGCCGTGGAAGAGGCGGATGTGATCATGTTGATGGTGGACGCCAAACAGGGCCTGACGCCGGCGGACGAGGAAATCGCTCAGTATCTTCGCTCGGCCAACAAGCCGATCTTCGTCGTGGCCAACAAGGTCGATAACGTGGGCCTGGAGGCCGACGCAGCCGAGTTTTATGAACTGGGCCTGGGGACGCCGTTTGGCGTCAGTTCCGTCCACGGCTTGGGCGTTGGCGACTTGCTGGATGAGGTGCTCAAGGTGTTTCCGCCGGTGGACCCGGACGAGGCCTCAGATGAACTGAAAGTGGCCATCGTCGGTCGTCCGAATGTGGGCAAGAGCTCCATCACGAACCGGCTGCTCGGCGAAGAACGGATGATTGTCAGCGACGTGGCCGGCACCACGCGAGATGCCATCGATAGCTTGCTGACCCTCGACGATAAGCGTTACTTGCTCGTCGACACGGCCGGAATTCGCAAACGCGCCAAGGTTGACTATGGCGTGGAGCAGTTTTCGGTCGTTCGCTCGCTCAAGGCCATCGAACGTGCAGACGTGGTGGTGATGGTGGTGGATGCCACCTCGGGCGTGACGGAGCAAGACCAGCGGATCGCCGGCATGGCGGATGATGCCGGCAAGCCCAGCGTTCTCGTCGTCAACAAGTGGGACCTGGTCCCCAAGGACACGTACACGATGGACCAGTTCAAGAAGGAGATCCGCGACAAACTGCACCATGTGGACTACGCGCCCATGATCTTCACGTCAGCTCTCACGGGCCAGCGCGTGTCGAAGGTCCTGGAAGCCGCTGATGCCGCCTTCGAAGAAGCCCAACGTCGCATCACCACCGGGTTGTTGAATCAGGTCATCACCGAGGCGATCGCCCTCAATTCTCCCCCCACCAACAAGGGGCGGGCGATGAAGGTGTACTACGCGACCCAAGTCCGGGTGGGGCCACCCACCTTCGTGCTCTTCGTCAACGATCCCGGACTGGTGTCCCAATCCTATGCGCGCTATCTGCAAAATAAGCTGCGGGAGGCATTTGGCTTCTCCGGCACGCCGATTCGGGTGGTCTTTCGGGAGCGGCGCGAAAAAGACAGACACAAGCGGTGAACCGTCCGCCAGCTTGAGCGACGGCTTGCCATCGGCGAGGAGAACCGCCCGTGCAACATCCCCCCTTGCGCCACCGGCCCAAGCATCGACTCGGGCAGAACTTTCTCGGTGATGCACGGATTCGAGAGCAGATCATCGAAGCCGCAGACCTTCAACCCGGTGACCAGGTGCTGGAAATCGGTCCTGGAAGAGGGTTTCTGACCGCTGGGTTGCTGGCGGCGGGGCCGGACCGAGTCGTTGCGGTGGAACTGGACCGAAGCCTGGCGCCCTTCTTGGAGCCAATTGCTGCTGACGCCTCCCACTTTTCAGTGGTATGGGGCGACTTTCTGAAGACCCCCTGGGACACCTACTCCTTTTCCGCGGCTTCCCCGGTGAAGGTGGTGGCCAACATCCCCTACTACATCACCACCCCGATTCTGCTTCGTTTGCTTCAGGCCGACCGCCTGGCCAAAGAACCGATTGCGGAGGTCCCCCCGCTCGCCGAACGCATCATCCTGATGGTGCAGTGGGAGGTGGCTCAGCGCTTGACTGCCTCGCCGGGCGGCAAGGACTACGGCTCGCTCAGCTTGATCGCCCAGTACGCCGCGGAGGTGTCCATCGTGACCCGGGTTCCGGCCGGCGCGTTTCGTCCGCGGCCTGCTGTGGACTCCGCCGTGGTGATGCTGCGGCCGCGCCAAACGGCCAGTGTCTCCGTCTCGTCGCCGGCTCTGATGTCTCGCCTGATTCGCTCGGCGTTCCAGCAGCGACGCAAGACCCTGCAGAACGGCCTGCTGGCTGGTGGTGTGCTGCGAGAACCATTGCAACACGCGGCTGCCCTGGCGGGCATCGATCTGGCGCGCCGGGCTGAAACATTGTCGCTGCAAGAGTTCGCCGCGCTGGCCAACGCGTTGCAAGCGGAGACATGATCGAGCTCCTGCGCGAGACGGTGCCTGCCGGCTGGGACGGTGGAACCGTGGGGCGCTGGTTGACCCGGCACCACCGATTCTCCACCTCGCTGGTGCGTCGCCTGAAGGCCCATCAGGGCATCCGGGTGAACGGCACGCTGACCCGTACGGTGGACCCACTGCGGCCCGGGGATGAGATCGTGTTGTGCTTGCCGGTTTCGCCCGCCCCCCACGTGCAACCTGAGCCACTCGCCATCCAGGTGGTCTATGAAGATCGCGACCTGATTGTTCTGGAGAAACCTGCTGGTCAGGTGGTTCATCCCACCCACGGCGTCTACGCGGGAACGTTGGCGAATGCACTGGCCTGGTATTTCCGAGCGCAGCCCGTCGGGATTCACCCGGTTCATCGCCTCGACCGCGACACCTCTGGGCTGATCGTCTTCGCCAAACACGCCTGGGCCCATCAGGCTCTCGATTCACAGTTGCGGGAGCGGTCCCTCCAGCGTACTTATGAGGCGCTCGTCTGGGGCCGGTTGGCTCAGTCTTCCGGGACGATCGATGCGGCGATCGGCTTGGCCGGGGACCATCCGGTTGCCCGCAGCGTGCGCGAGGATGGTCAGCCTGCCGTGACGCACTGGGAAGTCGTCTCGCGACACGAGCATTCCGACTGGCCTGAGGGGGTCACGCGTGTGCGGCTGAGGCTGGCGACCGGACGCACCCACCAGATTCGGGTGCATATGGCCTTTCTCGGCCATCCCCTGCTGGGCGATCGCCTCTACGGGGCGGCACACCCCCCCGTCTTCGCTCGTCAGGCATTGCATGCGGTGCAACTGGGCTTCAGCCATCCCCGGACGGCCGCCGCCCTGAATTTCGTCTCCCCCTGGCCTGCGGACCTCCGTCTCACGCCTTGATCGTCCGCTGGTCGCCGGCTCCTCGCGCCGGTCAATCAGGTGGATTCTCGGTGGGCAGCGTGACGGTTGCGGGCTCTGCTGGGGCGGGGCCCTCCAGGTAGGTCTGAAACGCGAAGTCGACGTTGGCGGGCATCCAAACACCTTCTGCTCCCGCGGAGAGAAAGCCATTGCCCTCAGGTTGGCTATGCTCCGGGCCGCCCACCACCCGCAGACGCATGCCTGGCTCTGGGGCCAGTACGACAGCATAGGGGCGGCCAGCCTCCAATGAAACCGGAGGATCCCAGTTGGCCAAGACCCAGCCTCCAGCGTTACCGGGGGGAAGGGTCAAGGCGGCGTGGCCAGCCAGGGGGACTCGTGACGGGTAACCTTCCGACGTGGTGGCGTGCAGCGTGAGCTGACCTCGAACCAGACGAGCCTCCTGTGGGCGAAGATGGAAGGCTGTCCCGACCAAACGGTTCGACGCCGTCAAGGTGAACGTTTGCGCCAGGCGGTCCGGGCTTGTCACGGCGAAGTCGAGGGTGCTCGCCATGATGG
This sequence comes from Candidatus Sericytochromatia bacterium, assembly GCA_035285325.1. Classification (NCBI taxonomy): domain Bacteria; kingdom Bacillati; class Candidatus Sericytochromatia; species Candidatus Sericytochromatia bacterium. Next base: position 31,266 of record JAYKJB010000098.1, on the reverse strand, counting down.
CGCCCGGACCTCGCACGGCCCGTTGGGCCAGCGCATCGGGGGAGGGTGCCACGTCATCGGGGCCCGGTAAACGCGTGCCGGGGAACGTCGTGGTGACCTCTTCTTTGAGGGTCTGGTCCACGATGCGGCTGCCTGGGGGAAGCTTCGACACCGGAACCGGCAGCGCTTCGGCGGGCCCCTGAGTCATGGCTGGGACGCGCTGAGCGCGCGTTCCCGGCGTGCAACCGGAAAGGTTGAGGAGGCAGAGGCTCAGGGCGATTCCAGCTGAGCGCGCGAGGTCGATCATGGGGTCCCCTGTGACTTATCAAGGCTCGCCCGGAACAGGTCCGCCGTCAAGATACCTCGGGGCGGTGGTCAGAAGGAAGGTCGGCCACGGCCTCCAGGCGATGAAGCACACCGGCCCGTTGGGCCAGTTCAATCACGAGGGCGGTGATCGGTTGCCCCGCGCGAACGATCGGGTGGCCCCGGAAGTCACTTAGCGTGACGCGGGCGGCCTGCCCGATCATATAGTCCCCATTCTCGCGCTTCGTGATCCCGCTATCCTCCTCGTGAGGGTCCTTCAACTCCCAGCTGGTTGGGAGGAACCAACCGGTGCCTTGCCAGGAAAGACCCTCTCGAAGCGGGAGATGGCAGGTGTCGCCAGCGGAGGTTTCAAGCTGCAGGGCGGTCAAGGTGCCGTCGAGCGGATCGGCCAAGGCATTGCGAATCGTGCCCACCAGGCGGTGATGGGGGCCGTAAAGTGGACGCTCAAACAGAGGTTCCGGCGGCGTTTGTCGGTCCGCCAGGGCGATTCGCCAGATGACGATCTCGTGCACGGGTTTCCCTGTCTCATCTCGCAAAAGTGCTCTCACCCAGCCGATGTGGGCTCCATTTCTCCCATCTCGAACCAGGATCTCCGGGCGGTCCCCGTGCGTCGCTTCCACTCCAGTCCTCCCCGTGGCCCCTGCGCTTCGCTTCTGACGATAGGCATGGGAGCGAAGCTGGCCAATGGCGGTGTTGGACAAGAGCCGCCGTTTCAATTGCATGGCTGGAACAGCCCTTGAGAGGGAGGCATGCTCGGGGCGGCCTCGCGCTACGCTGTTGTCTGTGAGGCCCAGATGGCGCATCCGAGGCGGACCATGGGAGCATGGTAAAATGCCTGAGGAGGCAAGAATGCAGGTCATTCGTGGGACGGCGGAGGTTCGCCAGCTGGTTCGGGCGTTGCAGCGGCAGGATCGAACGCTCGGCATGGTGCCCACCATGGGGTTTCTGCACGCCGGGCACGCCAACCTGATCGAGGCGGCCGTGGCGGAATCCGATGAGGCCGTGGTGACCATCTTCGTCAACCCGACCCAGTTCGGCCCGCAAGAAGATCTGTCGCGCTATCCTCGAGATCTCGAACGCGACCTGAACTTGTGTCAGGCGAGGGGCGTTCGGTGGGTCTTCGTGCCCGATACCGACGAGCTCTACCCCCGTGGCACGACCGGTGGGTGGACCCAGGTTTGCGTTCCCGAGACACTGACCCGTGGACTCTGTGGCGCGTGGCGCCCGGGACATTTCATCGGGGTGGCAACGGTGGTGGCCAAGCTATTCGCCCTGTGGCAGCCTCAGCGTGCCTACTTTGGCTTGAAAGATTTCCAGCAGACGGCCGTACTCCGCGCGATGGTGCAGGACTTGCTTCTCCCCGTGGAATTGCGCCTGCTTCCTACCGTCCGCGAGGCCGATGGCCTGGCCCTCAGCAGCCGAAACGTGTATCTGTCGGTTGAGGAAAGGCAACAGTCGCTGGTGCTGGTGCAGGCCCTTCAGGCAGGTTGGTTGGCGAGCCGGGGCCCCGATGCGACGCCCGAAGGAATCCTGGCAGCCGCGCGGCGGGTCTTGGAGCAGGAGCCCGGATGGTCCACCCAGTACCTGGAACTGGTGGACGCCGACTCGCTGGAACCGATCGAAACGATGAATCGTCCTGGCGTGCTCGCGCTGGCGGGCTTTATCGGGCGGACTCGCCTGATCGATAATGTGTTCTTGGGGGGGCCAGCGCCGCTGGACCGCCCCGCGGAACAGGCCGCGGGGAGCCTCGCGTGACCACTTTGCTAGAGAGGGAGGCGGACGTGGAACGAGCCGCGGGACGCGCGGGACGCTTGACGATCGCCATCGATGGCCCCGCGGGCGCCGGGAAGAGCACCGTGGCTCAGCGGGTGGCCACGCGCTTGGGCTATGTCTACATTGATACGGGGGCGATGTATCGAGGCGTGACCTGGAAGGCCTTGCATCTGGGCTTGGGATTTGAAGAGAGCGCCCTGATTGCCGCGATGGCGGCCGAGACCACCATTGCTCTCCTCCCGCCGTCGGACATGACCGGCAAACAGCACGTGCTGGTCGATGGCCACGATGTGACAGCGGAAATTCGCCTACCGGAAGTGAGTGCGCACGTCAGCGGAGTGGCGGCCGTACCCGCTGTTCGGGCGGTCTTGACGGCACAACAGCAGGCCATGGGCATGGCGGGCGGCGTCGTGATGGACGGGCGAGACATCGGAACGGCCGTTTTTCCCCACGCCGAGGTCAAGATCTTTTTGACGGCTTCCACCCGGGAACGCACCCGGCGTCGCTGGAATGAACTTCTGGCGCAGGGAATCGAGGTCGACCTGCACGCGCTTGAGCAGGACATCGCGGCGCGCGACCTGGCGGACAGCCAACGGGCGGTTGCCCCGCTGCGGCCGGCAGATGATGCGGTGATTGTCCATTCGGACGACCGCTCCATTGAAAATGTGGTGGACGCCATTTTGGGCATCGTGGACGAGCGCCGACGCGCTCACGTGCCTGCAACGCCCTGACGCCTCCCCTGCGGGGAACGCCCACGGTTTCTCAGCCCCACTCCTCTGGCAAGTCGATTTTTCCGGGCGTGGGAGGCTCTTGCAGGTAGATCCGCGCCGCGAGCCAGGCGGCCCGAGCCCAACTCGTGGGGTCTGCACCTGGGCAGCGGTCGGCGTTCCAAACGGGTGAGAAGTCCAACAAGAAGCGGTCCATGGCCCGTCGCGCCTGGGTGTAAGCGCCGCCCCCCAAGGTCCGCCAGATCGCCCAGAGGTCATCACGTGGAGAGCGTGGGACCCGATCCGGATCATCCAAGGCGGCCGCGCCGTCGGCGCTGCCGCCCGGGAATCGCCCGGCCAGGGCGAGGGCATCGGCCCATCCCACCGGCGCACTGGGCGAATCGAGCAGCTGTTGCCCCTGTTCCTCCAGCGCGGCCTCCCAATCCGTTGTTCCGGGTGCCAGGAGTCCTTGCTCCACCAGCGCCAGCGCACCTGCCAGGCCGGCCAGTCGCGCCAGGCGCGACTCCGGTGTGAGTTCACTCGTGAACTGCCGCGTGTGCTCGACCAGGTCATCCACCGCGTCGCTGAGGTGCTCACGGTGCGGCAGCCAAAGCGGGGCTGGAATCAGGCCGGTGCGCTCACCCTCTGCCAGGGTGTCCAACAGCCACGCGACTTCCTCCGCCGCCTCGCTGCCGCTCTCCTGGGTCTCCCGCCAGGCGGCCAAACACTGCTCGAGCGCCTGCTCGTCTCCCCACGCCGCCAGCGCGGCCGCCGCGAACATCGGTCCCGCCGAGGGTTGGCCGGCGGGGGCCAGCGAACCCCACGGGGCATTCCCGACCGCGCGCAGCGGGACCAGTAGATGCAGCAGATGGGAACGCTGAACCCCTTGAAACGGAATGCCCTGTGCCCAGGTGAGCCAATGGTCGAAAGTTCGGTCGAGCGCCCGTTCGGTGTCAGCCTGGGTCAACGGCTTGACCTCTGGATCGTCCCCTTGGTGGCACGTCAGCACGAAGACGCGCGTGTCCCCTCGTTGAAGGGAGAACGTTCCGTGGGCAGTCCCGTCGTTGTCCAGACGCACCTCTCCGCTGGTTTGCAAGACGAGCGTCGTATCATCACCCGTAAACAGCAGCCCGTGCGGGTCTTCGCTCAGTTGCGGACGCCGTCCTCCAGGGCGGGGGGCCAGGCGAAAGGACAGCTCCAATGCTCCGTCGAGCCCCTCGACCAAACGAATGAAGCGCGCCCAAGGCGCCGACGGCTCTCTTGCGTCGCCTCTTCTGCCGTTAACGAGCGGCACGAAGTCCGTCACGCTCGCGCTGCCCGTGCCCAGCCGCCAAGTGGTGTGGAGGACGGCCGTCTGGCCGACCATCTCGCACTGGGCTTCGGCTGGTTCAGTCGGGGACAATGCGAAGCGAACGTCGCACCCCATGGGGCTTCCCCCAGGGCTGATGCCTCCCAGCCAGTCCAGGCTGCCGCTTCGGTCGAGGGTGGCGCAGGTGTCCCCATTCCCTGTCATCGCAGCGGCGAAAGGCGGCTTCACGGTGTGGGTCTGCTCCGGGTGTGACACGGGAAGCTCCTGTCCAGTCCGAGGGGACGCCTCATTGTACCGTTGGAAGGACTGTCTCGCAGGCCCCCAACCGGGGAGGCGGGGCGTGTTAGAATACCCCACCAGGAGGTCCCATGCGTTCCCATCGATTCGTGATTGCTCTGCTGACGGCGTCTGTGCTGGCTGGATGTGCTGTCCTGTTCCAGGAAGGTCACGGTCACGCGCCGGCCGGGCGCGAACTGGCTCGTGCCCAGGCCGCGATTGCTGGTGATGGCATTGTGGGCTCAGCCACCCTGATCGAGGTCCAAAATGACGATGGTCGGGCGGTGCGCGTGGTGATCGATGTTCAGGGTAGCCCCGCCAAGCTGGCCCCAGGACGCCACGGCGTACACATCCACGCGGTCGGGGACTGCACACCCCCATTCAAGTCGGCGGGTGGTCACTTCGATCCTGGTCCTGCCGGCAATTCTGATCCCGACGTCAACCATCCTTATCACCTCGGCGACTTGCCCAACCTGGTGGTGGATGAGCGGGGACACGGTCGACTGGACGCTTGGACCACCCGGGTGACCCTGTCGGACGGACCGCTGTCAGTCTTTGATGCGGACGGCAGCGCCATTATCTTGCACAAGAACCCTGACCAGGGCATTTCCGGAGAACCCAAGTCGGGCATCAGTGGGGGGCCCCGCATCGCGTGCGGCGTGATTCAGCGCTGAATCCCCCCGCGGCGAGACGAGCGAACCTCGCCCTGCCCGCTCCCGCTTCCACCTCCCCCGCTACGGTGGCGTTGCCGGTGCTGCGTGCTGCTCCGGATGCGACCCGCTGGCGGCGCATTCTGCGGCGCACCTTGCAGGTGGTCTGGGTGGCCGTTCGCTTCGCCTGGGCCCGTCGCCAGGCCAGGCAATTGGCCGAGGACCCTGCGGCCTCCCAGAACGCCGAGCGCCGGCTGGCGGCTTGGCTGCGGGAGCAGTGTGTTGCGCTGGGCCCGACCTTCATCAAGGTCGGTCAAGCCCTTTCCACGCGGGTTGACCTGCTGCCTTTGAGCTTCATCGAGGAACTGGCCCACCTGCAGGACCGCGTTCCGCCCTTTTCGACGCCACTGGCTCGTCGGTTCATCGAAGAGGAACTTGGGCAACCGGTAGGGCAGTTGTTCGTCGACTTTCCCTCCGAGCCCATTGCAGCGGCAAGCCTGGGACAGGTGTATCAGACTCGCCTGCGGACTGGCGAGGAGGTCGCGGTCAAGGTCCAGCGGCCGGACCTGCTCGAGCGATTCGCGGTCGACCTGGCCGCCCTGCGTCTGCTGGCAGGATGGGTGGCGCGGTACACGGACGCTCTGGGGAGTTTGCCCCTGGTCGAGATTCTCGATGAGTTTGACCGGAATTTGCACGCCGAGATTGACTATCGTCGGGAGGCCGATAACGCTGACCGTTTTCGGGCCAATTTCGCACGCTTTCCTGGGGTGGCGGTGCCGAAGATGTATCGAGCCTATTCCTCACGTCGTGTGTTGACCATGGAATTCATGCACGGGGTCCGGGTCACGGATTTGCCGGCCCTCCATCGCCTGGCGATTGACCCTCCACGTCTGGTCAAGCACGCCGTTCACGTCAACTTGAAGCAACTGCTGGAGGATGGCTTCTACCACGCCGATCTCCACCCGGGGAACATCATGGTCGATCAGGCGGGCAGCCTGATCTTCATCGACTTCGGCCTGGTTGGCGAATTGCCGAGACCGATGCAACTGCGACTGGTCGACACCTTCTTGCATCTGGTGGATCAGGATGTGGATGCCCTGGTGGGCGACATGGCAGCGCTAGGTTTTATCGAACCAGGCAAGGACCCGGCTCCGTTGAAGCCGACCATTCGCTGGATTCTCGACGCCACCTATCAACCGCTGGGGCATCGCCCCACCTTTCGCGAGATGACAGAGCCGCTGGCAGACATTTTTTATCGCTATCGCCTGCGTGTTCCCGTCTCGTTCTCGATGATCATCCGCACCTTGATCTCCCTGGAGGGCATAGGCCTGCAACTTGATCCGCATTTTCATGCGCTGGATGTTTCCATCCCCTTCGCGGCCAAATTGCTGCTCACGGAGGGCGGAAAAGCCCTGCGGGACCGTTTTTTGCGGGAACTGGTGCGTGATGGGCGCCTGGACTGGGACCGACTGGAGGAACTCTTACGGCTGGCGAGGCGGGACCCAGATTTCCGAATCGGAGAGGTCCTGCAAGTCGGCGTCGACTGGTTCCTCTCCCCTGACGGCGCTGGCCTGCGCGAGACGCTATTCGAGGCTGTTGTGGGGGACCCCGATATTGACTGGGAGCGGATTGCCGCGCTGGGAGAGAACCTGCTGGCCGACCCCAGCATCGATCGAGAATGGCTCGTTCGACGCCTCACCTGTTGGTTGCTCAGTCCTGACTCCCAGCCGATGCGCCAGCGTCTGACGGCCGCACTCGCCTCTGATTTGCTGGCAGGGCGCTGGGCCCGCTGGCACGGTGCCACCCGTTGTTTGCGCTGGATGCGCTCAGTGGTCCCCTGAATCAGCGTTGCAGCAGTTCAGAGCTCCCGGAACCGGCGCGCAGGGGCGCTGATGCGGGTGCCGTCAGTCGAACTTGCCGTCAGGCCTGCAGATTGCTTTGCAGCCAGGCCATGGCGAGGACCCGACGCGGGCTGTCCGAACTCCATCTTCCGTCGTGATGATGCCAGAAGCCCAGTTGCCACCAGCTGTCTCTCAGGGGCACTTGCCAGGCTTTTGCCAGGCGCAAAGCAGCCTGGCCGCGTTCCCGGTACAACGGGTCGCTGCTCGGGAAGAGCAGGCGATCTTGAAGTCGCAGGCCTCCGCTCTGCGCGTATCCGAAGGTCGGGGCCTTGAATAGCAGGTGCCAGGGGCGAGGGGCGTGTTCTACCTGGATGTGCAGGCAAGGGGTGCCCTGTTGATGCCCACCGACCACCCACAGCCGTCGCGCAGGCTGTGTGCGTTCCGCCGTCACCTCGAGCACCAGTCCCACATCCCCGCCGGTTCGCTGAGATGGACCACATGTCAAAGGGTCGACATCGCCCTGGTAGCTGATACGCAAGGGGGAAACGGGGGCAAGTTCGGTTTCATGCACCTGACGCAGGGCTTGCAACAGCGAAAACGCCGCTGCCTCAGCGGTCTGATGACCGAGCACGGTCTTGAACATGGCGGTGTTGCCTCGCTTTGATCGCGTTCCCCTGCCCGCCTCAACACTAACGCGACGCCCTCGAGCCCGAAACGGCACGTGTCACACCGGAAGGCCTCAGCGCGGTTCAGGCGGAGCGGGCCTCAGGGCCTTCGGCGGTTCTCGCGCTGCTGTTGCAGGATTTTGGCAACCTGCAGCAGATCATCATAGCTGGCTTGATGAGCGGCGGTGTCGAGTTTGGCCTGTAAGGAGTCGATCAAGACGTTGACCTCGTGGGGCGGGACCTCCCATTCGCGACCGCGGTCGAAGTAGCGCAGGCGCGGCGGTTCCCGATGCACGACGAAGGTTCCCAAACCGAGCGTCATGATGAGTTCCGCATCACCCTGAAACCGCCCGACTCGTGTGATGGTTGCGGGATTTTCCGCGTCGGGCCAGGCCGGCAGCGCAGCCCCTCCCATTGGTCGGCGCGGGAGCGGCTTGGCCGCCCCAGGTTTGCCTTTGCTGGATTCACTGGGACGTTTGATTCTCCCTGAGCGGGCCTGCAGTTCAAACGAGGCGGCGTTCAAGAGGTCCACGTACTGGACCCGAAATTCGTCGAAGTGGCGTTTTTCCATCAAACAGGTGAACAGATGCCGCAATTCGGCTGTGGGAATTTCCGCCACGTGGCCTTGCAGGAAATAGCAGATCGTTGGCAATTCCCGGTCGACCAGGTAGGACCCCAGGCCCAGGGTTCGAACCAGTTCGCGTCCATCCGGCACGCGACCCACGTGGGTGATGGTCGCGGGATTGAGCGCATCGGGGTCAGTTGGTTTGGGCGTCAGCGAGGCGGCCGGGATGGGCCGCGGAGCGACAGGCGGGCGCCGCCCAGGGGAGGGCAGGCGGGAGGGCTCACCCCCGAAAAGTCCTTTGACGTAGTTAAAAACGCTTCGTCGTCCGGCCATGCCGCTTCGCCTTGTCACCTCGCCCCTTATACCCGCACGCGCCTTGGAGGGTGATGACACAAATTTAATTTGCCAGCTTGCGGTATCTCGCTTACAGTTTCTACAAGCCTAACCGGGATGCTTGACCTGTGCACATTTGCCGTCAGCTATCCGCCGGTTAGGTTTTTTTAATTGGTGACCGCCTGTTCGGGTTGCACGTGGCCCTCTCGTATAACGTCTGAAAGAACTGACGCTGGGGGAGGGACGGACGTGCAAACGAGGAGCACTCGCGCCAATCGTTCTTCGTCCAGAGGTCGGCAGCGGAGTTCTCCCCTGCGACGCCGTCTTGCCATCAGTGTGCTGGTCGGTGCGGGCGTGTTGCTCGCCGGGTCGCAGTGTTATCGTCTGGCCTGTCCGCAGGCTGTGAACCTGCTTGAGCCTCTCTGGGCGGTGCTGGGCTTGCTGCTCCTCGTTGCCGTGGTGAGCGTGTATGCACCTGGATTGCTGCAGCGCGCGTTGCTGGGCAGTCTGGCTGGCGGACTGGGGGGGGTGAGCGCCTTGGGCTGTCAGGAATGGATCTTACCCAGCCTGAGTTCTGATCCGATGTTCGCAGGGCCTCCGGGAGCCCCGAGCGTGTGGGTCGCCTGGGGCCTGGGAGGACTCACGCTGGGTTTTTCGTATGGATTGTGGGGGGGGCGCCATCGCCTGCTCTGGGCTGCGGCTTTCTGCGCCGTGGCCGGCAGCCTCGCGTTTGCGGGAGCAGTCCTGCTTGGCGATGACACCTCTGTTCAACTCACGGTCTGGTTGCTACTCGCCTTGCTGGGTGGGGTGATGGGAGGAGTGACCAAGCGCCTCCAACCCCCCAGGGGAGCCAAACTGCTTCCCTTGGCTGAGTATCGAACACGTTTTCCGCGGCCCGGCAGAGGGCCGCGTGCCCCATTCAGATGACCAGGGGAGGCTCCGCGTGGCCGAGCTGGAGGTTGGTGAAACGGGCTGCCACGAACAGATAGTCAGAGAGTCGATTGATATAGATGCCGATCAATGGCTCAATGGCCTCTTGCCGGGCCACCGTGACAATGTGCCGCTCAGCCCGTCGCGCCACCGTCCGCGCCACGTGGATGGTGGCGCCTACCGGATGCCCACCGGGCAAAATGAAGGTGGTCATGGGCGGCAAGATCCCGTCCATGGCGTCGATGGCCTGTTCCAAGCGATTCACGTCGGCCTCTTCGATTTTCCAGGCCGGTGGTTCATCGCCCAGGGTGGCCAGTTGGGCTCCGAGGCAGAAAAGATCTCGCTGAACTCGCCGCAACACACTGTAAACGTGTGCTTCCAGGTCATCCTGGGGCGGCGCGAGTGAGAGGGCCTGCCCCAGAATGGCGTTCAATTCGTCCAAGGTTCCGTATGCAGACAGGCGGGCGGCGTCTTTGGACACGCGTCCTCCGCGGTAGAGGGAGGTCTCTCCGCGGTCTCCGGTTTTGGTGTAGATGCGCACGTTGGCTTCCCTTCAGAAATTCGTATGCATGGCGGACGGTGGGATCCCACGTGCGTGAAGTTTTGCCTTGGCCGCTTCGACCATGGGTTTCATGCCGCAGAGCATGACGTCGGTCTGCTCAGCCACCAGGGGGATGGTATCGAGGATGTCCTGCACGTGCCTCAGCCCGGGGGAAGCTGGAGTGGCACTGTAAACGAGCGTGGTGTCAATGCCTGCCTCCCGCCATTCCGCCAGTTCACCTTCATAGGGGCAGTGAGCCATCGACTTGAGGCCCCAAACAAGGCTCACCGGGCCGAAATCGCCCCTTGTCAGGCGAATCGATTGGATCACGGCGCGCAGCGGGGCAATGCCGGAACCGGCTGCCAGCAGGAGCAGGTGGCGACCCCGAGACGCATGGAGTGGAAAACCACGTCCCTGGGCGGCGCTGACAGCGAGACGTTCACCGGGTGACATCGACGCGACCTGGTCGGCCGCCCCGCCCCCCCCCGTTTTCAGCAACAATTCGAACACCGGGGCACCCGGCGCGGAGGCCAGGGCCACAAACAAGCGCTGGTCTCCAGGCGTGAGAACCACGAACTGCCCTGGGACTTGAAATGAGTCGTTCAGGGCCGGGTCGCTGGCGTCCAGTTGCAGGGAGACGAGATCGACGGCGCTGCAAGCGCGTTGCAGCACCGTGACTTCGAAGGGTTTATCGGGTGTCATCAGGTCACTCCCCTGGCCAGTCTGGCCCGTTCAGGGGCATCAAGCGCACCCAGCTGGACGCGCTGCCGCCGTGGCCGCGTCGATGTTCCCTTCGCCGGCCCAGCGGAAATTGGGCTTTCGGGCAGCCGTCGCTTCATCAACCCGACCAACGGGCGCCGTGTGAGGCGCTTGGGTGACCAGCGCGGGATCGCGCTCGACTTCCTCCGCGATCGCCCGCATCGCCTCCACGAAGGCATCCAGGGTGGCCTTGCTTTCCGTCTCGGTCGGCTCGATCATCAGCGCCTCCGGGACGACCAGCGGGAAGTAGATGGTCGGAGGGTGATAGCCATAATCGATCAAGCGCTTGGCCAACGCCAGCGTGTTGGCGCCCGCCTTTTTCTGACGGTCGCCAGAGAGGACGAATTCGTGCATGCAGACCTGTTCGAAGGGCAGTCGGTAGGTTTCTTTCAATTTGACGCGCAGGTAGTTGGCGTTCAGAACGGCATCCTCACTCGCCTGTCGCAAGCCATCTCCGCCCATCATCAGGATGTAGCTCAGGGCCCGCACGTGCATACCGAAATTGCCGTAGAACGCTTTCACCCGGCCGATCGACTTTGGTTGGTCGAAGTCGAGGTCGTAGCGCTGATCACGCTTGATGACCCGCGGGGTCGGCAAATAGGGGACCAGAGACTGGGAAACACCCACCGGGCCAGAGCCCGGCCCGCCTCCCCCGTGGGGGGTGGTCATGGTCTTGTGCAGATTGAGATGCACGATGTCGAAGCCCATATCGCCCGGCCGCACGAGGCCCATGATGGCGTTGAAGTTGGCGCCGTCGTAGTACATCAGCCCGCCGGCGGCGTGAATCATGCCCGTGATGGCTTCGATGTTTTCTTCAAAAAGCCCCACCGTGTTGGGATTCGTCAGCATCATGCCAGCGGTCTGAGGTCCGACCACCTGCCGCAAAGCTTCGAGGTCCACCTGGCCGCGTGCATCCGATGGAACGGTGACGACCTTGTAGCCTGCCAGGGCCGCCGTGGCCGGATTGGTGCCGTGAGCCGAGTCGGGTACGATGATCTCCGTTCGCTGGTGGTCGCCACGGTCCTGATGGTAGGCCTTGATCACAAGAATTCCAGTGAGCTCCCCGTGGGCCCCGGCGGCGGGTTGCAGCGTGACGCGGGCCATGCCTGTCAGCGCAATCAAGGCTTGTTCCAGTTCCCACATCACGGCCAGCGCCCCCTGCACGGTATGCACGGGTTGGTAGGGATGCAACTGGGCGAACCCGGGAAGTCTCGCCATCAGCTCATTCACCTTCGGGTTGTACTTCATGGTGCAGGAGCCGAGCGGATAAAATCCGGCATCGATGGCGTAGTTCTTGCGCGACAGCCGGGTGAAGTGTCTCACCACCTCCGGTTCGCTCAGGGCTGGCAGCGCGAGTGGCTTGCTACGTCGCATCGTGGCGGGTAGGCTCGTTTCCCAGGCCGGCGCATCGACGCCGGCGGGGGGCACGCGCATGCCCAGGCGACCGGCGTGGGCTTTTTCAAACAGTGTGGGTTCGGTCGGCACGGGTTTGACCTCCTGGACCCCGCGATGACCTACCTGCTCCGCGGGCTCGAGGGTATCGTATCAGGGCGCTGCAAAAGCTGTCCAATACAGGCAATGGGCCTTGCGATGCGCTTGCCTCTCGCCATCGATTCCGTGCTATGATCGACGAGCGACTTGCGCCACGTGCTGAGACGACGCGGTCTCTGCCCCCCTTTTTCGGAGCGTGACGATGCCTATTTACGAATACCGTTGTGAGCCCTGCCACCACTCCTTCGAGGTGTTCCTTGCCACCTCTGGGGAGCAAGCCGTTTGCCCCAAGTGTCACGGGGTCCGTTTGCAACGTCTGCTCAGCACCTTTTCGGCCAGTGTGCCGGGGGGATACAAAGCCTCCCAGGCCGTCTCACCATCGTCGACCGGTTCCGTGCCGCCGGCGCCCTCTGGTGGCTGTGGCGGTGGGTGCAGCTGCCATTGAACCCTCCCCACGCTTCGGGGCGCTCACCTCGGCAAACGACTCGTCGAGGGGGGGCGCTGCCATCAGCGGTTCTGCTCCAGCCAGGCAATCAGCTTGCTGAAATGAGCGGGGGGCTCGGCCTCAAACTGAACGTCTTCTCCGGTTCCTGGGTGCGTGAAGTGCAAACGGCGCGCGTGCAGGGCTTGGCCTGCCAACTTGACGGGCAGCTGGCGTTCCCCACCATACACCGAATCGCCGACGAGGGGGTGGCCGAGATGGGCCATGTGGACCCTGATCTGATGGGTGCGACCAGTTTCCAGGGTGCAAGCAACCCAATCGTAGCCTCGAAAGGAGCGCAATACCTCCCATTGCGTGGCTGAAGCTCGCCCACCCGCGACCACGGCCATCTTCTGTCGGTGCTGGGGATGCCTGGCGATGGGCGCATCCACACGACCGCGGGGGGAGGGAAGGTGCCCGCCGACGACTGCCCAGTAAAGACGAAAGGCCTGTTTGGCGGCTAGCTGCGCCGTCAATGACAGGTGGGCGCGCTCTGATTTGGCCACCACCATCAATCCAGACGTGTCTTTGTCCAGACGATGCACGATGCCCGGCCGGGCGACCCCCCCGATGCCGGAAAGTTGGCCTTGACAGTGATGTAGCAGGCCGTTCACGAGGGTTCCGCTGGGGTGACCTGGGGCCGGGTGAACCACCAGCCCGGCAGGCTTGTCGACCACCAGCACGTCAGCGTCCTCAAAGACGATCTCAAGCGCCATGGGCTCCGGGAGGATCGTCAGCAGGTCCTCGGTGACCGGTGGGGCAATGCTGACTTGTGCGCCCGCCTTGAGGCGCATACCAGCCCTCCCCAAGTGTGAGTTCACGCGAATATGGCCGGCCTCGATCCACGCCTGAATGCGGGCTCTGGAGACGTGTTCCACGACCAGCTGGCTAAATTGGTCCAGTCTGAGGCCCGACTGCTCGGATGAAACGACGAAAACCTCCCCCTCGTCGGCGTGAACGCAATTGGAGGTGGGAGGTTTGATCGGTTCCATAGAGAAGGGAAGGAAAGCAGGAGGCCAGCCTCCCAGCCTTCAAGAGCCCGCTTTGGCGGCCACCTTTTTGGCCGGCGCTTTGCCCTCGGTTTTCTTGGCTGCGGCTTTCGCCGTTACCGTACCGACGGCGGCCTTGGCAGTGGCCTTTTCGGCTGAAGCCTTGGTCGCGGTCTTCTTGCTCGGTGCCTTGGCCTCCGCCGTTGCGGGCTCCGCCTTGACCGTGCGTGCCGTCTTGGCCGTCGCCGCCTTGCTGGCCGTCTTCGCTTCCGCAGCCGGAGCTGCCTCACTCACCTTGGAGGCTGCCGGTTTCTTGGCGGCAACCTTCTTGGCGGTGGCTTTGACGGCTGTCGCTCCCGCCGCATCCGTGCTGGTTGCCTCGGCCTTGCCGGCCGCTCCGCTTGGGGCCTTCTTGACCGCTTTGGTGGTCTTTTCAGGCGCCTTTTCCGCGACGGACGGCTTGGCGGAGGTCACCGTGCTCGCCTTGGCGTCTGTCTTGGTCTTGCTGGCGGCTTTGGTTTTGCTGGTCGGCGCCGGCGTGGTCTGTCCAGCATCCTCACCCGACATGCCCAACAGGGCATCCAGGCTGGGGCGTTCGGAGCCCTTCTTCTTCAGGACAAACACACCTGGGACAGCCGTCTCAGCGAGTTCTTCCGGCACGGGCAGAGGCTTGGGTGCCGGACGGGGCTTCTCGGCGGCCACGCTCCGTTGAGCAGGCACCACAGGGGCGACCGCCTTCGGTGCCGCAGGTGCAGACGCCGGGGGGGCTGCCGGCGCTTTGGCCGCCGGGGCGGGGGCTGCTGCCGATGGTTCGTGCCGCTCCACGCGACGAGCCGTGATCGGGGCCTCAGCCCCTTCTGGACGACGTTCCACCCGCCGTACCCGCGGAGCAGGTGCGGAAACGTGCAACGAGCCACTGGCCTCAGCCGCGACGGTCGGTTGCGCCGGACGGGCTTCGCCGCCTGCGGGGCGCTCCCGACCACCGAACCGTTCCCGTCCTCCGACGCGATCGCGATTGCCGAATCGGTCGCGATCGCCGAAGCGTTCCCGCCCGCCGCCGAAGCCGCGGTCGCGGCGACCCTCCCGGCCGTCACGTTGGCGGCCACCTTCGCGCCCGCCCTCACGACCACCGTCGCGCCCACCGTCACGGCCCCGCAAATCGCGGGCCCCAGCATCACCGAACAGATCCACTTCTTCTACGAGGCCGAGCTCATCTTGGTCGAGCCCTCTGGGCGCGCTGGCCTGCGCGGGACGAGGGCCGCGCTCCTGACGGTCACTTCCTGGGCGCCCCTGGCGTTCGCCGCCAGGACGGCCCGGGCGACCGCGGGCGGGTTGCGCGACCAGCACCGGTTCCCCCGAGAACAGCTCTTCTTCCATGATCATCGCATCGCCAGGTTCGGACAGAATGGGCCCGACCGAAACCTGCTCCGCACCGCCACGGCCGCGGCCACGACGGCGGCGACGACGACGGCGACGGGGGCCGTCTTCTCCCTCACGTTCTCCCACGCCCGCCTCGCTTCCCTCGCCGAGGTCAAGCAGCAGGTCTTCCTCTTCGCCGGCTTCCATCTCTTCAAAGATCTCGGCGGCTTCCTCACCCATTCGGTCCACGCGCTGCGCGTGTGCCACCGGGGTCTCTGAGAGCAGGTGGCTGGCTTTCTTGCGGCCCGTTCCCCCGCACAGATCACAGGGAAGGGTCAGCTGCTCCAGCAGGTTCTGCCCCTGACGGCGGCGGCTCACTTCGATCAGACCGTGCTCGGAGAAATTGGTCACCTGAGGCCGGCTCTTGTCTTGTTTGAGCGCTTCCACAAAGGCCTGGTAGACCTTTTGCCGGTCTTTGCTCTCATCCATCGAGATGAAGTCGATCACGATGATGCCACCGATGTCACGCAAGCGCAGCTGGCGCGCAATTTCGCCCGCGGCTTCGATGTTGGTCCTCAGGACCGTCTCCGCGAGCGACTTGCTCTGCGTGAGGCGGCCGCTGTTCACGTCGATGACGGTCAGCGCTTCGGTATGCTCCAGGACGAGGTAGCCCCCGCTCGGGAGCCAGACCTTTGGCGAGATCGCAGCGTCCAACTCTTCACTGATCTTGTAGCGTTCCATGATCGATGGGGCTCCCTCGTGCAACTCGACTTGGTCCACGACCTCAGGCATCCAACCTTGCAGGATTTCACAGGCCTTGTGGTAGCCGTTATGGGTATCAACGATAATTTTGCTGACATCGCCCGTCAGCGCGTCACGCAGGACGCGGTGTATCAGGTCGCTGTCTCGGTGCAGCAGCGCCGGAGGATCGACAATCTGGACCTGGTGGAGGATGTCGGCCCAGATCTCGATCAGTTCGTCGATGTCCTGACGAAGCTCCTCCTCGGTGCGGCCAATCGCTTCAGTTCTGACGATCAGGCCGTGACCTGGGTCCTTGAGGTTCAAGGTGAGGTTGCGTAGGCGCTCGCGCTCTGCTCCCTCCGTGATGCGCCGCGAAATCGAGACGCGGTTGTCGTGGGGCACCAGCACCAAAAAACGTCCCGGAATCGTGATTCGGCCGGTCAAGCGCGCGCCCTTGCTGCCTGTCGGCGCTTTGGCGATTTGAACCAGAATCCGATCTCTGACCTTGATGGTCGGTTTCTTGGGGGCAGACTGCTTGCGCGGCGCTTGCATCGAAGGCAAGTCCGCCACATGGATGAAGCCGTTCCGTTCTTGCCCGATGTTGACGAAGGCTGCTTCGATGCCGGGAACGACGGCGTCCACTTGGCCCCAGATGATGTCACCCACCAGCTGGTCACCGTGTCGTAGAAAAAACTCGGAGGCGCGTCCGTTTTCAAAGACGACCGCGAGGTCATTGGCCTCGCAAATGACAATTTCTTTGTTGACCTTGGTCTTGGACTTGGATGGAGAGGTTTTCCTCATTCTTCAACGCTTGCTGGAAGGGAGCGCTGTCCAGACCCCCACTGCGGGGGCAAGCCCAATCCACCTTGGTGCATCAGGCCGGGACAATCGCTCGAGCGCCGCGACGACCACCAAGGGACGTCAGGGCTGCGGGGCGCCATAAAGGAAGGGCAGGACGCGTCCGAAGGTTCGGGAGGCAAATTGTTTCGTGGGGCACGTGTCAGGTTGAACCACCCGCTGGGTCGGCAGCCTCACCTCGCAGGCAGGCTTTCTTCGCCGACTCGTCATCCGATGACGGACCATCGTCCAAGGCCAGGGAGCCTGCCGTCGCCGCTGCGATGACTTTCTGTGTCCTTCGACACGGATGCTCCTGATAGCACTCGTGAGAAGTATACCATTTCGGCGCACGGGTGCAAGGCGATTCGGGCCGCGGGGGGGGCGCTGCATGGTAGGATACTGAGCGTTTGTCATTGGGGGTTGACGACTGTTTCGCGATGGCGCCGTGCGGCTGCCAGCTGGCGCGGATGGCCTCCACCGAATGTTTGAGGAACACGCGATGTTGAATTCAGTGGTGCTGGTGGGACGTGCCGGCGCAGATGCGGAAATCAAGTACTTCGAGAGCGGTCGGGCCAAGACCACCTTCAGTTTGGCGGTGGACAGACCTGTCAAGCGGACGGAGGGCGCCGAAACCACGGATTGGTTTCGCATCGAGTTGTGGGACAAACGGGCCGAGTCGGCCGCAGAATGGGTCAAAAAGGGCAAGTTGCTGGGTATCACGGGTCGCCTGGAAAATGCCTCGTGGACTGATGCCGCAGGTCAGAAGCAGCAGATGCCCGTGATCGTGGCCAACGACTTCCGCCTGTTGGGCTCTAAATCTGACAATGCCGGCGGCGGCTGGGGAAGCGGCGACCGGCGAGGAGGCGGAGACTTCGATCCCGGCTTCTAAAGTGGTCCCTTGCGTCCTTCCGGCGGGCGCACGGGTCTGGAAAATGCTCCCTTTCGCGGCTGCGATCTGCGGCTGAAGTCCGGGTATATCGTGGAAGCGTTCTGCGTCTGTTTCGAGCTCCGACCATTCGCCTGATGGCCTGCAACAATGGGGTTGCGAGCGGGGACGACGTGCCCATCTGGAAAGGATTGACATGCGCATCCTGATGCTCTCCTGGGAATACCCCCCTCGCATTGTCGGCGGCATTGCACGCCACGTGGAGGAGATCTCCGAAGCGCTCGTCCTTCAGGGCCACGAGGTGCACGTGGTCACCGCCGACCATCCGGGAACGGCTGAGAGAGAGACCGTCAACGGCGTACACCTCCACCGCGTCAAGAATTTTCCGTTTGACCCGCCCGACTTCCTTTCTTGGGTCATGCAGTTACAGCTTGGGATGGTGGCCTACGCCTTGGAGGCCCACGCGGTGGCGCCGTTCGATCTGGTGCATGCCCACGACTGGCTGACCGCCCATGCGGGCATCACGCTGAAGAAGGGCCTCGGGATTCCACTGGTGGCCACGATTCATGCGACAGAAGTGGGGCGGAATCGCGGCCATCTGGTGTCGGACTTCTCCAAATTCGTGAACCAGATGGAGTGGCGGCTCTGCTTCGAAGCTTGGCGGGTGATCGTGTGTAGCTCCTTCATGCTGAACGAGGTTCGGGGCGCTTTCGGCCTGCCGGATGACAAGCTCGACGTGATTCCGAACGGCGTCAAGTATGAAAAATTCGCGCCCTCGATGACGGCGACCGAGCGCTTGCAGTTCCGCCGCCATTTTGCGGCCGACCATCAGAAACTGGTCTTTTTTGTCGGTCGCATGACGCCGGAAAAGGGCGCCCAAGTCCTGCTCGAAGCGGTGCCCAAGGTGCTGGCCGAATACGGCGAAGCGCGCTTCGTGATCGTGGGCAAGGGGGGGTTCCTGGCCGACCTGAAACGCCGGGCCAACGAACTGGGGGTCGCTCCTTACGTCAACTTCACTGGCTTTGTCTCTGACGCGGACCTGCTCAAGCTTTACCAGGTCATTGACGTGGCGGTATTCCCCAGCCTTTATGAACCGTTCGGGATCGTGGCCTTGGAGGGCATGGCGGCTCGGGTTCCGGTGGTGGTTTCGGATACCGGCGGTCTCGGCAGCATCGTCGAACATACCAAGAGTGGCATCACGACCTTTGCGGGCAATCAGGATTCCCTGGGTTGGGGGATTCTTGAGGTTCTCAAAAACCAGGAATATGCCGGGATGCTGGCCGCCAACGGGCGCAAGCGCGTGGAACAGGTCTTCAACTGGCCGGCGATCGCCAAGTCCACAGGGGCCGTCTATGGGCGGGTGTTGAAGGAATCGGGGGGCGCCCAGGCGGCCCCGCGCACCGACAAGGCGGAAAAGACCCTCGAGGTCGGGGCCGTGGTGTCACAAGCGAGACATTGAGGTCACGTGTGTGGCGCAAGCCAGGCACGGGGCGTGGATGACAGCAGGAGGGAGCAGGTATGAAGGCAGTTCTCATGGCGGGCGGCTCGGGGACGCGATTGCGGCCGCTGACGTGTGACATTCCGAAGCCCATGGTTCCCATGCTGAACAAGCCGATGGCGGAGCATATCATCAACCTGCTCAAGCGGCACGGCATTTCCGATGTCATCATCACGCTCTTCTATCTGCCCCACGTGATCCAGAACTATTTCGGCGACGGCCATGACTTTGGCGTCAAGATCAGCTACGCCGTCGAAGAAAAAATGCCCCTGGGCACGGCAGGCTGCGTCAAGGCGATCGAGGATCTGCTGGATGACACGTTTCTGGTCATCTCGGGTGACTCCCTGACAGACATTGACCTGACCCAGGCGATCGCCTTTCACCGGGAGAAGGGGAGCCTGGCCACCATCGTGCTGAAGCGGGTCACGAATCCCCTGGATTTCGGCGTGGTCATCACGGACGAAGACGGGCGGATTCAACGGTTCCTGGAAAAACCTTCGATGTCGGAGGTCTTCTCGGACACCATCAACACCGGGACCTACATCCTGAATCCTGAGGTTTTGAAGCTTCTGCCCGCCGAAAAGGAAGTGGACTTTTCCAAGGACCTCTTCCCGCTCCTGCTGGAACGTCAGGATGCGATGTACGGATATGTGGCAGACGGTTACTGGGAGGATGTCGGCAACCTGCAGAGCTACCGACAGGCCCACTACGACATTTTGGACGGCAAGGTGGCCGTCTCCCTGGAATACACCCGACATGCCGACAACATCTGGGTGGGCGAAGGCTCCGTGATCGCGCCGAGTGCCAAGATCAACGGTCCGGTGGTGATTGGCCATAACTGCCAGATCGGGCCTGGGGCAGTTTTGACGCCTGGGACCGTGATCGGGGACAACGTGATTGTCGGCGAGGGCTGCTCGCTCAAACGCCCCATCATCTGGAACAACGTCTACCTCGGCGAGGAAGCGCAGTTGCGGGGCTGCGTGATCGGCAAAGGGTCCAGCGTCAAGCGCGGCGCGATGATCCTGGAGGGGGCCATCGTGGCCAACGAGTGTGTGGTGGGTGAAGAAGCGCAGATTCGCCCCGAGGTCAAGGTGTGGCCCAACAAGACGATCGATGCGGGGGCCACCCTGACGAGTTCGCTCATCTGGGGCTCCCAGGCCCAGCGCACCTTGTTCGGGGCTACGGGCGTGGAGGGTTTGGCCAACATCGAGATCACGCCCGAATTTGCCGTCAAGCTCGGAGCGAGTTACGGTGCCACGCTGCCCCTGGGCAGCTCGGTCACGGTGAGCCGCGATTCCACGCCGGCCAGTCGGATGATCAACCGAGGTCTGATTTCGGGCCTCCTCTCGGTGGGGGTCAACGTCCACAATCTGGAGTCGACCAGCCTTCCGATCACACGCTTCTTTCTGCCTGAGCTGAACGCGCGCGGTGGCGTTCACATCCGAATGTCGGCCGACTCCGAAAACGAGGTCATCTTGGAGTTTCTCGATGCACGAGGGCTGACGATCTCCAAGGCCGAAGAGAAAAAAATTGAATCGAACTTTTTCAAAGAGGATTTTCGGCGGGTGGGACTCGCTGACATCGGCAACATCTCGTTTCCCGCGCGTGTCATGGAACATTATGCGAGCGGCTACAACCAGGCCATCACGCCCGAAGCGTTGCGTCGTCTGCGTCCCAAGATCGTCATCGACTATGCCAACTCGTTCAGTAGCGTGATGCTGCCGGGCCTGATCGGGCGAATGGGGGCCGAGACGGTGGTGCTGAATGCGCATGCCGCGAGCCAGCCGCCGAATCCCCGTCAGCGGGGTGAACTTCGCCAGCAACTGGCCAACATTGTGACGGCTCTGAAGGCCAACTTTGGCTTTCAGGTCGACGACAATGCCGAACGGATCCACCTGGTCGACCCCCGCGGGCGCATTCTGGGCCCCACTCAGTTGCTGGTGCTGATGGTGCGCTTGATGGGCTTGCTTCATCGAGACGGCAAGTATGTGGTGCCGGTCAGCGCCCCCTCGATCCTGGAGGCGATTGCGGCAGAGTCGGGCGGCAGCGTGATCCGAACCAAGGTCAATTCCCGTGCCTTGATGGAGTCGTGTCGTCACGAGGGCGTGGTCTTCGGCGGCAATCTGGACGGCAAGTTTATCTTCCCAGCCCTGCACCCAGGCTATGACGCCATGCTCACGGCCGGTCGCCTCGCCGAGGCCCTGGCGGTTTCGGGTCGTTCTCTGGCTGAACTGGTGGATGACCTCCCTGCCTTCCACCACATCCACGAGGAAGTGCCCTGCCCCTGGGAGCAAAAGGGCACCGTGATGCGGGTGCTGGTCGAGCAGAGCAAACACGGTCAGACCGAGTTGATCGACGGGGTCAAGGTGTTCGTACAGGGCGGCTGGGCCCTGGTCTTGCCCGACCCGGTTGATCCCAAGGTCCACCTGTTCGTCGATGCGACCTCGGCGATGCGCGCAGACCAGATTCTCGAAGATTACACCGCACTGATTCGCAAGCTGACCCAACCGGAAGAGGTGGCGGTCTAAAGGCGCTGGCGTGGCAGGGCCCCTCGGAAGCCAAGGCCAGGGATAGTTTTCTTGGCCTGACCCGTTTGCGTGGCCCTGCCATCCCCTAGCGAGGTGCCTTGCGCTGGGAACGCCTGGGACGAGCTCCCGGCGCCATGGGCGATGAGTACTTCACTTGACACGGACAGACTAAAGGCTTACTGTGTTAGCACTCGGAAGTGATGAGTGCTAAGATTGCGGAAGCCATGCTGCTGACGTCACGTCAACAAGCCATTTTGAAGGCGATCATCGAAGACTACATCCTGACGGCGGAGCCCGTTGGGTCGCGTTTGTTGGCCAAAAAATTCGGGTTTGGCTTGTCCCCCGCCACCCTGCGCAACGAGATGGCTGATCTGGAAGAAGGTGGCCTGCTGCGCCAGCCGCACACCTCGGCCGGGCGGATTCCCTCCGATGCCGGCTACCGCATTTTCGTGGATGTGTTGATGGAGCGGCCGACCCAGGTTCCGGCTGAAGAAATCGGTGCGTTGACGCGTTTCTCGTTCGACCAGCGCGATCTGTATGACATCCTGCAGCAGACCGCCAAGGTGACGGCCCTGCTGGCGGGATGCACGGCCATCGTGCGCGCCCCTCGTCAACAAGCGGCGCGAGTTCAATTGCTACAGCTGGTCTCGCTCGGGGCCGATGAGGCGATGGTCATCATCGTCACAGACCGGGGGGGGACCCTGCATCGTCGGGTCCAGCTGGGTCATCCGTTGTCGGAAGATGAGCTGGTTCGACTCAGTGGATTCCTGAATCATCACCTGCGCGGCCAGCCGCTGGACGGCGTGACGGGGCGATTGATTGTGGAACTCATGACCGACATGGAACGCTACGCCTCGGTGCTGCAACAGCTCCTGGAACGCATCACCGCTCCGGACGCCGGTTCCGAGCGTGTCTTTGTCGCCAATGCCAGTTACTTGGCTGAGCAGCCGGAGTTCGGTGAACTGGACAAGATTCGTTCGTTGCTCAGTTTGCTGGAGCGGGAAAACGCCTTGGCTGAGCTTCTGACGCACGTGAGTTCCCAGCAGGGGGAGGCGGTGCGGGTGGCCATCGGTCGCGAAATTCCGCTGGTAGACCTGCAAGCTTGCAGTGTGGTGATGGCTCCCTATGCGGTCGGTGGTCAGGTGTTTGGCGAGATTGGCGTGATGGGTCCCACGCGGCTTGGCTATCCACGGGCGATCGCCGCAGTCGAGGCGATGGCCAGACATCTCAGCCACACGCTGACACGGGTGTTCGGATACCGAGAGCCTTGAAACCGGGATAAAGGCGTTTGAGTTTGTGTTAAAATGACGTGTTTCCCCATTCGGACAACTTGGCGAGTCGGGCCCCTTGCCCGAGTGCGTGAGGTACAACCATCGTGAGTGTCGAAGAACTGCGACAGAGCAATGAAGGCGCCGTGGAAGGCGTCGTGGATGCCCAGGTGCCCGCTCCAGGGAACGTGGATTCAGCGGCGGACGCCC
This sequence comes from Candidatus Sericytochromatia bacterium, assembly GCA_035285325.1. Classification (NCBI taxonomy): domain Bacteria; kingdom Bacillati; class Candidatus Sericytochromatia; species Candidatus Sericytochromatia bacterium. Next base: position 8,326 of record JAYKJB010000098.1, on the reverse strand, counting down.
CGGACGCCTTGAGGACGCCTGTTTTCGCGGAGGCAGGGGGCGGCCTGGATGCCTCCATCTTGGCTTCTCGCGTGGCCGAATTGGAAGCGCAGTTGGCAGCCAAGGAAGAGCTCTACCAGGATGTCCACGGGCAACTGCGCCGGCTGGCGGCCGACTTTGAGAACCACCGGCGCCGCCAGGCGCAGGAACGTGAAGCCTTGGTGAAGTCGGCGGCAGAACGCGTCTTGGAGCAATTTTTGGAAGTGCTCGACAACTTCGAGCGGGCCATTCAAGTGGCTGAACGGGCCACCGAACCGCAACAGGTGGTCACCGGCGTTCAGATGATCTACAAGCAAGTGCTCGATTTCCTCGGCAAGGAGGGCGTCACGCCGATGGACGCCAAGGGGAAGGGCTTCGACCCCAACCAGCATGAGGCCGTTCTGCAAGAGGAATCGGACGACCAGCCCGATCAGACGGTCCTGGACGAGTTTCGCAAGGGATACCTGCTTCACGGTCGCGTCTTGCGGCACGCCCTCGTCAAAATTGCCAACAACCCTTCGATGCCGGCGCTGGCGCCCGCATCGGAGTCATCTTCAGGTCAGACAGTCACACAAGAGACGGCTTCACCCGACTCGGTGTCTTGAGCCTCAGTTCAACGTAAGGAGTCCAAAACCATGAGCAAAGTGATCGGTATCGATCTGGGCACGACCAACTCGTGCGTCTGCGTGCTCGAAGGTGGTAAGCCCGTCGTCATTCCTAACGCCGAGGGCAACCGAACCACACCTTCGGTCGTTGGTTTCACCAAGTCAGGGGAGCGGTTGGTCGGGCAGGTCGCGAAGCGGCAGGCCATCACCAACCCCGAGAACACCGTGTTCTCGGTCAAGCGCTTTATCGGGCGCTCCTGGGATGACACGTCGGCCGAGCGCTCCGTGGTGCCCTACAAGGTGGTCCAGGGTTCGGGTGGCGCGCCCGTGGTGGCCATCGGTAGCGATACTCACACGCCGCAACAAGTGTCCGCCATCATCTTGCAGAAGTTGAAGGCCGATGCGGAGGCCTATCTGGGCGAGAAAGTCACCAAGGCCGTGATTACCTGTCCGGCTTACTTCAACGACGCTCAGCGTCAGGCCACCAAAGACGCGGGCACGATTGCCGGTCTCGAAGTGCTGCGCATCATCAACGAGCCCACGGCTTCAGCCCTCGCCTACGGGGCGGACAAGGGTCACGACCACACCATCATTGTGTTCGACCTGGGGGGTGGAACCTTCGACGTGTCGATTCTCGAACTGGGCGACGGCGTGTTCGAGGTGAAAGCGACCAGCGGCAACAACCACCTGGGTGGTGATGACTTCGACAACAAGGTGATGGACTGGCTGATCAGCGAGTTCAAGAAGCAGGAAGGCATCGACCTCTCCAAGGACAAGATGGCGCTGCAACGCCTCAAGGAAGCGTCTGAAAAGGCCAAGATTGAGCTGTCCGCCACGGTGACGACAGAGGTCAACTTGCCCTTCATCACGGCCGATGCCTCCGGTCCGAAGCACCTCAACCTGACCCTGACCCGCGCCCGTTTCGACGAGATGACGGCCGACCTGGTCGAGCAGACCATGGGGCCAGTGCGGCAGGCCATGGCCGACTCGGGTCTCAAACCCGAACAGATCGACAAGGTGTTGCTGGTGGGCGGCTCCACGCGAATTCCCGCGGTGCAGGACGCCATCCGCAAGTACCTCGGCAAGGAACCCGACCGGTCCGTCAACCCGGACGAAGCGGTGGCGCTCGGGGCCGCCATCCAGGCCGGCGTGTTGGCGGGCGAGAAGAAGGACCTCCTTCTTCTTGACGTGACGCCACTCTCGCTCGGCATCGAAACCTTGGGCGGTGTGTTCACCAAGCTGATCGAGCGTAATACGACCATTCCCACCAGCAAGACCCAGACCTTCTCCACCGCTGCCGATGGCCAGACGGCGGTCGAGGTTCACGTCTTGCAGGGCGAACGTGAAATGTCGGCCGATAACAAGACCTTGGGCAAGTTCCACCTGACGGGCATCCCAGCGGCGCCCCGTGGCGTTCCGCAGATCGACGTGACCTTCGACATCGACGCGAACGGCATCGTGCACGTTTCGGCCCGCGACAAGGCGACGAGCAACGAACAGAAGATCACCATCACGAACAACGGGGGGCTCTCGAAGGCCGAGATCGAGCGCATGAAGGAAGACGCCGATCGCTTTGCGGATGAAGACCGCAAGCGTCGCGACCTGGTTGAGACCCGTAACCTGGCGGATACCTCGATCTACGCTGCTGAGAAGACCCTCAAGGAAGCGGGTGATCGGGTCAGTCAGGAGAACAAGGACAAGCTGTCAGCGGCCCTCGAAGAGGTGAAGGCCAACCTGGAGACCACTGACTACAACCTCCTGAAGTCCAAGGCGGACGAGTTGCAGAAGGCACTCTATGCCGTGAACGCCTCCCTCTATTCCCAGACCGGCGGCTCCTCTGGTCCCTCGCCGGATGGCGGCTCCAGCGGTGGAGGCGGCGACGACCACGTGGTCGACGCGGACTACGAAGAGGTCAAGTGAAACGCTCGGAGCCCGCGTCTTCGACGCGGGCTCCGCTCCCTTGGTGAGCTCAATCCGAGCTGACCTCACTCCTTTGGTAAGTAATGATGAAGGCGGATTACTACGAACTGCTCGGTGTCTCCAAGACGGCGAGTGAGGACGACATCAAGAAGGCCTACCGCAAGCTGGCCCGCAAGTACCACCCGGATGTCAACAAGGAAGCCGGGGCGGAAGACAAGTTCAAGGCCATCACCGAAGCCTATGAGGTGCTGGGCGATGGGCAACGTCGGGCCCACTATGACCAGTTCGGTCATGCGGGTCCCGGTTTTGGCGGTGGTGGCTTCGAGGGTGGGTTCGACTTCTCGGGCTTTGGTGGCGGTGGCCTGGGTGACATCTTCGAAGCCTTTTTCGGCGGCGGGGGTGGCGGTCGGATGCGTCGCCGGGGCCCTGAACGAGGTGCCGACCTGCGCCTGGACCTCGAAATTGGCTTTCGCGAGGCCGTGTTTGGGGCGGAGAAGACCGTTGACATCAAGCACCTTGAGGTGTGCTCACCCTGTAGTGGTTCCGGGGCCAAGAAGGGCACGCAAACCGTTACTTGCACCACCTGCAAGGGACAGGGTCAGGTTCAGCAGGTCCATCGCACGCCGTTCGGCCAGTTTGCCCAAAGTGCACTTTGTCCGCGCTGCAAGGGGGAGGGCCAGAGCATCGAGCACCCGTGCCCGGCTTGCCGGGGCGAGGGCAAGAAGCCTTCTGACAAGCAATTGAAAGTCAAAATTCCTGCTGGAGTCGATACGGGGGCGCGCCTCCGCGTCACTGGAGAGGGCGATGCTGGAAGTCGCAACGGGCCGCCGGGCGATCTGTTCATCGTGTTGCACGTCGCCGCCGACAAGCAGTTCAAACGTCGTGACACCGAGCTGTTTATCTCGGTGCCCGTCTCCTACACCCAGGCCGTATTGGGAGCCGATCTGGAGATTCCCACCCTGGAGGACCCGCAGTTGCTGAAGGTGCCGAGCGGCACGCCCACCGGCATGGTGTTCAACCTCAAGGGCCACGGCGTCCCCCATCTGGCCAATCCCTCCCGGCGAGGCGATCTCCATGTCGAGGTCGTCGTGCAGGTGCCAACCCAGGTCTCTGCGGAAGAAACGGAATTGCTGGAACGGTTGGAGGAACTGCGGGTCGGCAAGCACGACAAACGCTCCCATTCAGGGATACTCGATGGGCTCAAGAAAGCCTTTGGAGGCTGAACGTTGGCGACCTTGTTCGACTGGATGGATGCGGTTCGTGAAGACGCCCTGGCGATCTTCGAGAAGGATCCTGCGGCTCGTAACTGGGTCGAAGTGTTGACGTGTTACCCGGGCCTTCACGCGCTGGCAGCCCATCGCGTGGCGCATGAACTTCATCGCGTCGGGTTGCCGGTGCTCCCCCGCTTCATTTCCCACGTGAACCGCTTTTTGACGGGCATTGAAATTCATCCGGGGGCTCGCATCGAAAAAGGCGTCGTGATCGATCACGGGATGGGCGTGGTGATCGGAGAGACGGCCGAGGTGGGACGCGGTTGTTTGATTTACCAAGGGGTGACCTTGGGGGGGACGAGCCTTGAACCCGGCAAGCGCCATCCCTCGATTGGGCGCAACGTCGTGCTCGGCTCCGGGGCCAAAGTTCTTGGCTCGTTCAACGTGGGAGATGGCTCCTTCATCGGAAGTGGTTCGGTGGTCACCAAGCCCGTCCCCCCTGGTGCCACGGTGGTGGGCATCCCTGGCAAAGTGGCTGCGATCGAGGGGCGGCGTCAGACGCCGACGCCTGATATGCAGGCCCAGCTACCTGACCCGGTGATGTCCTTGTTGGCCGCAATGCAGGACCGCCTGTCCCAGCTTGAAGCAGAGGTCGATCGCCTGCGTCACGAGAACCGTGAACTTCGGCGGGGGAGCTGACCGGGGTCGTGTTGCGCTTATACAACAGTTTGACGAAACGCCTGGAAGACTTCATCCCGCTTCACGCGGGGCGCGTGTCGATGTATGTGTGTGGCCCGACGGTCTATGGACTGCTGCACATCGGCAACGCCCGTACGATCATGTTCTGGGACATCGCTCGGCGCTATCTGGAACATTGCGGATACCAGGTCGACTACGTCCAGAATTTCACGGACATCGACGACAAGATCATCAAGAAGGCTCAGGCCGAGGGGGTGACGGCCGAGGCGATCGCCTCACGCTACACCGAGGCTTATTTTGCGGACATGGATGCGCTGGGCGTTCGGCGCGCCACTCATTACCCCTGCGCCACCGACAGCGTCGGGGACATGATCCGGCACATTGAAGGCTTGCTGGAAAAGGGTCTGGCCTACGTGGTGGATGGCGACGTCTACTTCCGGGTGGCGGGATTCCCGGATTACGGGAAATTGTCCGGGCGCGCGGTGGAGGATAACGAGGCCGGGGCTCGCGTCGAGGTGGACGACCGCAAGCGGGAACCGGCTGATTTTGCACTCTGGAAAGCCGCCAAACCTGGTGAGCCTGCTTGGGGAAGCCCCTGGGGACAGGGACGTCCGGGCTGGCACATCGAATGCTCCGCCATGGTGCGCCGGGTGCTAGGCGATACCATCGACATTCACGCCGGTGGCAAGGACCTCAAGTTTCCTCACCACGAGAATGAAATCGCGCAGAGTGAAGGTTTGACCGGGCTTCCATTTGCCAGGACCTGGATGCACACCGGATTCCTCAATATGGGCACCGAGAAAATGAGCAAGTCACTCGGCAACATTCGGACCACGCGCGACGTCGTGGCGGCATTTGGCGCACAACCCCTGCGATATTTCATGCTGCAGACGCTCTATCGAAGCGACCTGGACTTCACGGAGGAGGCGGTCAAGGCTGCCGCAACCGGTTTGGCGAACTGGCGGGACACCCTCGCTCGCTTGTCTGGTCAGGCGCACGGTGACAGTCCAGACGAGCGGGAGCAGGCGAACGCCTGGCTGACTCGCGTGGACCAGGGCTTCAGTCAGGCCATGAACCAGGACCTCAATACCGCGGCTGCCCTCGCTCATCTTCAAGCGCTCACCCACGATATGCGCCGGGCGTTTGCTGATGGCAGCGCCTCCGGTCAGTCATCCGCCGTGTTTCAGCCCGCCATCGCGCGTCTCCGCGACCTGGCCTCGACGGTGCTGGGTCTCGATCTTTCTGCGCCGGAGCGCGCTGTGGCGACGCTTGACGGGCAAGCTTCGGCCTTCCTCGATCTGCTGGTCTCCCTGCGGGCCGAGGCCAAAACCGAGCGCAATTGGGGCTTGGCCGATCGCATTCGGGACCGTTTGCTGGCCTTGGGCGTGCGCCTGATCGACCAGAAGGACGGCACCACCACCTGGGAGGCTGCGACGCCAGCGGCGCTCCCGTGAGCGCCGACGCTGCCTGGCATCTGGCACACGTGCGGGCCTTGGCCTACATGGGCGATGCGGTGTACGAGATGCACGTGAGAGAGCGCGTGTTGCGGACCAACCCCGGTATGGTCGATGCCTTGCACCGCACCACCGTCCGACGGGTCAGCGCGGAGGGACAGGCCGAGATGGCTGAGCGCCTCTTGCCTTTGCTTTCTGAAGAAGAACAGTCGATTTATCGGCGGGCACGGAACCACAAGGGCATGGCCAGTACAGGCCGGGCCTCGGCACGGGCTTACCGACTCAGCACAGCCTTCGAGGCGGTGCTGGGGTATTTGTATCTCAAGCCGGCACCAGGGCGCCTTGCGGAACTGCTCGCCCTGACCGATACCTGGACGGAGGAAATGACAGATGCCCCATGACCGTGGCAGCCGGGGTTCCGGTTCACGCCCCACCACCGCTTCACGCTCGGGTGCCGCTCGCCCCGGTTCAGCCAAAGGGGCGAAGCCCGGGAAATCTCAGCTGAGCGCCTCCGCTGGCCGGAGCGCGTCGTCACGCGCGAACGGCGAGGCACGACGTTCACCGCAAGCCAAACCTGAGCGTCCCGGCCGCCCGCCTCGCAAGGAGTTTGCGCCTGCGCCTCGCGGAAGGGCGGTGGGGCCGGCGGCTCGGGCCAGGGGGGAGGGAGCTGCTCCCGCTCCCGCCTCTGCCCCTCCCTCGCCCCGCCCGCGGGTGGAAGAAAGCAGAGACTTCGGGCAGGCGGATATCCTCTACGGGCGCCATCCGGTGCTGGCTGCACTGGAAGGCGAGCGCGCCGTCAACAAGGTATGGGTGCTGCGGGACTTGCAAAACCAAGCGTTGGTGGCGCAAGTCCGTCAACTGGCCAAGGCGAAAGGAGCCAGCGTTCAGCAGGTGGAGCGTCAGAAGCTCGATAGCTTGACCTCTGGGGCCAATCACCAGGGGCTGGTGGTCTCGCTGGCCGAGGCGACTTACGTCGAACTGGATGACCTGATTGAACGCGTTCGGTCGCAACCTTACCCGGCCTTGCTGATGCTCGATGGCATCGAGGACCCGCAAAACCTGGGCGCTCTGATTCGAACCGCCGAGGGAGCGGGTTTTGGTGGGGTGATCATCCCCAATCGGCGGGCGGTAGGCTTGACTCCGGTGGTCGCCAAAGTGGCGGCGGGAGCCTTGGACCGTGTCCCTGTCGCACGTACGGGCAACCTCAGTCAGGCCGCCACCCGTCTGAAAGAGGCAGGTTTCTGGCTGGTGGGTGCTGATGCGGCAGGGGAATCACTGCCTTATGCGCTTGACCTGACCCGTCCGCTGGTCTTGGTGCTCGGCGCCGAGGGGCGAGGTCTGGCTCGTCTGCTGGCTGAACGCTGTGATCATCGCGTCAGACTTCCGCTCGCTGGGGAGCTGGAAAGTCTCAATGCCTCCGCGGCGGGGGCGGTGTTGATGTACGAGGCGGTGCGCCAGCGGCTGCTGGCCGCTCCGCCGGCTTGACGACGTAGTTCTGTGCCCCGTTCATCTCGTTTGGCTCTTTGGGGGGTGCTGCTGCTGGTTGCCGGGTTGTTGGGCCTAGCCTACCAGTGGCGCGCTGGCATGGCCCCGCAGGGGGGCACGCTGTGGATCGCCGAACCCTTGAGTGACCGTCTCGCGTTGGTGGATCTGGCGAGCGGTCAGGTCGTGCAGCGAATTGAGGTGGGGCGCTTGCCACACCAACTCTCCTTGGGCCCCAAGGGGCAGGTCTACGTGCTGGAGAGTGGTTCGCAAAGTGTCAGCATCATCGATCCGCTGCGGCGCAAGACCGTGCGGCAACGCATCGTGGGGGAACTGCCAGACCACCTCTCCCACCGCGCGTTGGGGGAGGGCCAGATTCGCGCAGCCACAAGTTGCAAGACCTGTCATGCGCAATCGATTGCCGGCTCCCTGCCTGGGAGCATGGCCTTCGGTCATTCTCCAGCCGCCCTCTGGGTGACGGAGCTGCGCGCGCGACGCATCTCGCGATTGCAGCCTGAGGCGCTGCAAACGGAGGGGCAGCTGGCCTTGCTCGGCGATGACTCCAGCCCGACCCAGGTTCTGGTTCAGCCCAAAACGGGCCATCTGGTGGTGGTCGCCAAGTCTTATCGGGGAGACATCCCTGGCCAGGGAGGCATCGGCGACACGGGGTTGCGGATCAGCATGGACCCAGAGCATGCAGGTTCCCTGGGAGGCAGCCGTTTGACGGTCTTCGACTCTCGCCTGGAAGGGGTGCTCGGCCGGCTGGAGTTGCCCATGGCGGGTGCCTTTGCGGGGGTGTTCTCCTCGGATGGCAATGAGCTTTATCTGGCTTGTCGGGGCGCCGATGAGATTGCGGTCTTGTCCCCGGTTCCTCCGCGTTTGCTTCGCCGTTTGCCCGTTGCGCCGGGCCCCGCGGCCCTCGCCTGGATTGATTCGC
>JAYKJB010000097.1 GCA_035285325.1 Candidatus Sericytochromatia bacterium | reverse complement strand
TACCCCACTTCACCTCCAAGTACGCCATCGAGCGGATGATCGCCCAAGCGGGGATCCCAGCCACCATCCTGCGCCCCAACTGCTTCATGCAGAACGACGCGGTGTACTTCAAAGATGCTTTGCTCGGCCCCGGCCTTTATCCCTTTCCCATTGGCGAGAAGGGCGTCTCCATGGTCGATGTGCGGGACATCGCCGAGGTGGCGGCAGGCGCGGTATTGCGGCGGGAGCAAGCGCCGCAGGCCTTGCCCAACGAGATCATCCATCTGGTGGGACCCGACGCACTCACTGGCCCGGGCATCGCCGGGATCTGGGCAAGGCTGATGAACAAGCCGGTCACTTACACCGGCAGCGACACCCGATCCTTTGAGGCGCGGTTGGCCCAACACGCACCGGCCTGGATGGCCATGGACATGCGTCTGATGCTGGACCGCTTCTGCTCGGACGGCATGTCCGCCACGACTGCCGATGTGGACAGGATGACCCAATTGCTGGGGCACAGCCCACGCTCGTATGCGGAATTCGCCGCCGAGACGCTGTCGCAGTGGCAGGTCTGATTTTTTGAAACGAATGAAAGGTAGAGCAATGAGTAACTCGAAGACCGTTGATATCGGCTTGCCCGCCAAGTTGGGCGCCTGGCTATTTGTTCTGTGGAGTGTTCTGCACATTTGGGTGGGGGCTGAAGGCGTTCGGCAATTTCTGACAGCGGGGGCCCCAGGGCTATGGGGCATATTGATAGGAGGTAGCGCCGTACCGCGCGCTGCATTCATCCATGCGACCGATCCCGCAACGCTGTTTGCACACAGCCACCTGATTCTGAACTTCTGCATCGACGTGGGCGGCTATGGCGTACTGGGCTTCTTCGTGGCTTGGATGATCCTCAAACGGGAGGCATGGACGGGCTATGTGCTGGGATTGGTCGTCATCGGAATTGCGGACTTGACCTTCCTGTTTGCGATGGTGGTGCCCGGCGTCATCGAGCTCAATGCAGGGTCTATTGCCGGACCGGTAATATGGTTTATCGCCGTGGCCATTATCCCGTTCGGCCTGCCAGCCTGGCGCCGAGCCTGAGGCTGGCACTGATGACCCCTGTCATCACCCCCTCCACGCCAAGGAAGCTCAACATGACATCACCCACCCTGCGCCACAGCCTGTTCGCACTGCTGCTCGCCGCCTCGACGGCGGTCATGGCCCAAATTGCACCAGCGCGCACCTGGCCTGAACTCAAACAGGCGGTGCAAGAGCGCACCGACGCCCAGCGCTACCCGATGACGGGCTTTGACAGCAAGGAGGTGGCCGAGATATTGAGCCGGATCCAGTCGCTCGACCGCGACGAGTGGGCGCGCTCCTGGATCCAGAATGGCGAGCACCATATGAAGCAGGCGCAGTCGCTGGCCGCGTCTTCACCCGCCCAGGCCCGCGAGGCCTACATGTCCGCCTGGCGCTATTACGGCTTCGGCGCCTGGCCAACCCAGAACTCGCCCGAGAAGCGCCGTGCCCATGCACTGGCGACGGATGCCTTCAGAGCCTATGCCGGTCTGGCCAGCCCGGCGATCGAAGTGCTGCGCATCCCGTTCGAAGGCAAGGAAATCATCGGCTACCTGCAGCGCCCACCCGGCGTGACCCGGCCGCCCGTGGTCCTGACGATTGGCGGGTTGGACAGCTACAAGGAATTTGTGGTTGACCAGTTTGGTGCCGCTTACCTCAAGGCCGGGTTGGCCTATCTGGCACTCGATATGCCGGGCACGGGAGAATCGCCGGTCAGGATAGAACCCGGTGTCGAGCGCGTGTTTTCCCGGGTCATCGACGCCTTGCAAAGCCGCACCGACATCGACCCGGGCCACATCGGGTTCCAGGGCGGCTCCTGGGGCGGCCATTGGTCGGCGCGGGTGGCGTACGCAGAGCCGACCCGCCTGAAAGCGGTGGTCAACTGGGGTGGCCCGGTGCACGCTTACTTTCAGCGCGACTGGCAGCTCAAGGCGCTCGGCACCCGCGAGTACCTGTTCGACCTGTTCCCGGCCCGCGCCGCCGTATACGGGGTAGATACGCTGGAGGACTTTTTGGCCTACGGTCCACGAATGTCGCTCAAGGATGCGGGGGCGCTGAGCAAACCCTCTGCCCCCATGCTGCTGGTCAATGGCGAGAAAGACACCCAGGTGCCCATTGAAGACCTCTACCTGCTGCTCAAGCAGGGCGCTCCGAAGGAAGCCTGGGTCAACCCGGAAGGCGGCCACATTGGTCGCGGCAAAGACTGGTCAGATGGGCGCATCCTCAACGAAGTGGTGGTGCCCTGGCTGGCGCGTAAGCTCAAGCCTTGACGCCAGAGCGCCCGTGACCTTGCATCCACATTCAAAACCTCTGCCCTGAATCAGCCGCCGGCCCGATCAGGGCAATTCATCAAGGAAAACACATCATGACAACATCCCATGGCAGCACTTCACCCAACCCGTTGCCCAAGGGCTACTGGATCGTCTTCGCTACCGTGAAGGAACCCTCGCGCTTCAGCAACTACACGAGCGTGGCGGGACCGTTGATTGCCTCCCATGGTGGCCGCGTGCTCGCGCGTGGCGACGTGGCGGTGGTGGTGGAAGGGGCGGTGCCGGGGCGCCCTTACCTCATCGAGTTTCCCAGCTATGCTGCGGCACAGGACTGCTTTCAGTCGCAGGGTTATCAGGGAGCTATCGGCTTGCGATCCGGGGTGGCGGACTTCCAGATCGTCATCGTCGAAGGATTCACGCCACCTGCATCTTCTTGATACGGGTTTTGCCACCTCCGCTCATGATCAATACACGAACTATCGCCTATCGCTCCGCCGGCCGGCGTCACGGTCCGATCACGCGCCTCGTGAGTCCCGGCGAGGAGGGGCATCTGATCAAGCCCTTCGTTTTTTTGGACTATGTAGACGCTCCCGCAGGGTCTGGGCCCAACTTCGGATTTCACCCGCACTCCGGGATTGCGACTCTGACTTTTCCCTTGACCTTTGACGTTGAGCATGAAGCCTCGACGGGGCAGATCGATTCGGTCGAAATGGGCGGCCTCGAATGGGTGCTGACAGGCGGTGGCGTCTGGCATCGTGGTCGGCCTGTTGGTCGTGGGCCGCTGAAGGGATTTCAGCTTTGGTTTGCGATGCCGCCCTCGCACGAATTGGTTGAGCCCGTGACGCGATTCATCCAGCCCGAGCAAATCCCCAAGTCTGGTCCTGTGACACTGCTGGTTGGCTCCCATGGATCCATGGTCAGCCCTTTAGACACACCGCTTGATGTCAACCTTTTGTGGGTCGAACTGGCGGCTGGAGAGGGCTTGGATTACACACCGCCCCAAGGCCATCACGTGGCCTGGTGCTTTGCGCAACGCGGAGTCGTTGAGGTCGGCGGTGAACAGTTGGATCGCGAGCTGGCCGTCTTTGCCGAGGGCTTGGGCAAACTTCACTTTCAGGCGCAGGCTGGGTGTGCCTTTCTGCTCGGCAGTGCTGCCAGGCATCCTCATGACCTGGTCCTTGGATCGCACTCGGTTCACACCTCTGAGAGGGCACTGAACAGCGGAGTTCGCAGGATCGCAGAGATTGGTGAGCGGTTGCGGTACGACGGAAAAATATGAACACAGGTTCGAATCCCCGACCCCACCAAAAACAGGGGGTCTGCAAACTGAGCGAGTTAGTTAAACAATCGCTTCTGCCCCGCCATACAAAGTTTCTTCAAATCTTCAATCTTTCAACCGCACCCGACAAGCTGTTGATCTGATTGACTTTTTCTCGGTCACCTCCTGACCAGAGATTGAAGAAAGTCCCTTCATACA
>JAYKJB010000096.1 GCA_035285325.1 Candidatus Sericytochromatia bacterium | reverse complement strand
GCGCGACCGTGGGATGGGGCCGGCACGAGACCCAACCGATGGAGCACCAAGCTCGTCAGTAACCCCGCGAGCAAGGCAAGGCCACTCAACAGCAAGTAGATGGCCCAGATGCGCGGGGGCGTCAGTTGCCATTGCAGGCGCGTGCCGAGTCTGGCCAGCGGGTAGGCCATCAGGCAGGGGACGGCCGCCCAGAGGCGAAGTGCCAGGGACCACACGGACGTCACGGCAGGAGTCGCCCCCCGCCGTGAGCGAAACCCGTCGTGGTTCCGCTATTCCTCATCTTGCCGGAGTTTCGCCAGGATGCCATAGTCTTCCAGCGTGGTGGTGTCGCCCACCGTTTCTTTGCCGGCTGCGATGTCCCGCAGCAGGCGCCGCATGATCTTGCCACTGCGGGTTTTCGGCAAGGCTTCGGTGAAACGAATGTCGTCAGGGCGAGCCAGCGCCCCGATCTCTTTCACCACGTGCGCCTTCAGGTCTGCTTTCAGTGAATCGTTGGCCGAATGACCAGGTCCCAGCGTGACGAAGGCCGCCACCGCCTGACCCTTGAGGTCGTCTGGCCGTCCGACCACGGCAGCCTCCACCACGGCCGGATGGCTGACGAGGGCGCTCTCGATCTCCATCGTGCCCAGCCGGTGACCTGATACATTGATCACGTCATCGACGCGCCCCATGATCCAGACGTAGCCGTCTTCGTCCTGGTGGGCGCCATCTCCCGTGAAGTACATGCCGGGGATTTCTTTCCAGTAGGTGTTCACGAAACGCTCGTCATCACCCCAGAGCGTCCGCAACATGGAGGGCCAGGGTTTCCGGACCACCAGGAAGCCGCCCTGGCCCCGAGGAAGTTCCTCCCCGTGCTTGTTGACGATCGCCACATCGATGCCAGGCAGCGGCAAGGTGGCGGTGCCTGGCTTGGTGGGGGTGGCGCCCGGGAACGGGGCCACCATGATGCCGCCCGTCTCCGTCTGCCACCAGGTGTCGACGATCGGGCAGCGTCCGCCCCCGATGATGTGGTGATACCACATCCAGGCCTCTGGATTGATCGGCTCGCCCACCGTGCCGAGCAGCCGCAGCGAGCCGAGGTCGTGCTTGCGCACCCATTGTTCGCCCCATTTCATGAAGGCCCTGATGGCGGTCGGGGCGGTGTAAAACACCGTGACCCCATACTTCTCCACCATTTGCCAGAGGCGATCCGGCTCCGGCCAGTTGGGCGCCCCCTCGAACATCACGCTGGTCGCACCGTTGGAGAGCGGCCCGTAGACCACGTAGCTATGTCCCGTGACCCAGCCGATATCGGCGGTACACCAGTAGGTGTCACTGTCCTTCAAGTCGAAGATCCAGCGCGTGGTGAGCGTGGCATTCAGCAGATAGCCGGCCGTGCTGTGCAACACCCCTTTGGGCTTGCCGGTCGACCCGCTGGTGTAGAGAATAAACAGCGGGTGCTCACTGTCGAGTGGCACGGCCTCACAGTCGAAGGTCGTGCAGGCGGCCAGTTCGTGCCACCAATGGTCCCGCCCCGCTTGCATGGTCACAGCCTCGCCGGTTCGGCGCAGCACCACCACGTCCGTCACCGTCGGGCAGTGCTGCAGCGCAGCGTCTACCGTGACCTTGAGCGGGACGGTCGCGCCGCGTCGGTAGCCTCCATCCGCCGTGACCACCAGTTTGGCGCCGGCGTCGTTCACGCGGTCCTTGATCGCTTCCGCCGAGAAGCCCCCGAAGATGATGCTGTGGGTCGCGCCGATGCGGGCGCAAGCCAGCATGGCGATCGCCAGTTCCGGCACCATCGGCATGTACAGCACGACGCGGTCACCTGCCGCGATGCCGAGGCGCTTGAGCGTGTTGGCAAAACCACAGACCTCCCGGTGCAACTCGTGGTAGGTGAGGACCCGCGTGTCGCCCGGCTCTCCCTCCCAGACGATGGCCGCCTTGTTGCGACGCCAGGTCTGCAGGTGTCGGTCGAGGCAATTGGCACTGATGTTCAGCTTTCCGCCGGCGAACCAGCGCGCAAAGGGCGCATTCGACCAGTCCAGGACTTGCTCGAAAGGCTGGTCCCAATGCAGCAACGCCCGGGCCTGGCTGGCCCAGTAGGCGTCCGGGGCGGCGGCCGCTTCGCGTCGCAGCGCCTCGTAGGCCTCCATCGACCCCACGTGGGCTTGTGAGGCGAAGGCTTCCGGCGGCGGGAACAGCCGGGTCTCATGCAAGACGGATGTGATTTCGGTGCTCACCGGGACCTCCTGCTCACGAGGCGACGCACGCGCTCTGGCGCGCCTCTTCACACGCTTCGACCGGCTCGAGCCAGATCTCCGCCAGGGTGGGGTGGAGATGGGGAATCTCCAGAAACTGCCGACACGTCGAATGAAAGTACATGGCCACGATCATCTCGTGGATCAGGTCGGCCCCCTCCGCGCCTACCACCGCGGCGCCCAGAATTTCACCCGTCTCACGATGGGCGATGACCTTCACGAAGCCGTCCGTGAGATTGGCGACCAGCGCCTTGCCCTGGTCGTTGAAGGGGTAGGTACCCACCACATGCGGAATGCCCGCAGCGCGACACTCCGCCTCCGAACGCCCCACCCGAGCGACGTTGGGGTCGCAGAAGATCGCCCACGCCAGCAGGCGATCATCGAAAGCCGGCAGTGCCTCCCCCAAGGCGTGGCGGGCGGCGTACGTGCCTTCGGCAATGGCCACATGCACCAGCTGGTGCCGGCTGGCCGCGTCTCCCACGGCGTAGATGTGACGTGTGCTGGTGCGCAGATGGGCGTCTACCGGAATGCGCTGGGGCAGGTGGTGAACCCCGGCGGCGTCCAGATCGAGTCCCTCCACAGCCGGTACGCGACCGGTTGCCACCAGCAGGGCCTCGGCTTCCAACTCGAAGGTGGTGCCGTCTCGTTCCACTTCCAGCCGGTAGCCCTGCGAGGTGCGCGTGACCCGATGGAATTGCAGGCGGGTTTCGAGGCGGATTCCTTCGTTCAGCATGCAACGGGCGACCTCCGCCGAGACGTCGCCATCCTCGCTCGCCAGGACGCGCTCGGCGCGCACGGCCAGCGTGGTTTCGACGCCTAGGCGCGCCATGAACTGGCCAAGTTCCAACGCGATCACGCCCCCGCCCATCACGATCAGAGAGCGCGGCGGGCGCTCGAGGGCCAGCACGTCGTCACTGGTCCAGTAGCCGGCCTCAGCCAACCCCGGAATCGGCGGAGCCCAGGGACGGGAGCCGGTTGCCACCAGGATGGCCTTGGCGGTCAGGCGGCGATCGCCCGCCTGGAGCGTGTGGGCGTCCAGGAAACGCCCCGCGGCCTGAATCCACTCGAAACCCTGCTGGGATTCGATCCCTTCGCGTCGGTAGCGAGCAAAGTCTTCGACCCAGTGTGCCTTGCGGGCCATGATCCGGGCGAAATCGAAGCCCACAGGACCCACCTCGACGCCGAGCGTCGAGGCATGGCGAGCCAGATGTAACACATCGGTGCTGCGCAGCAGGGCTTTGGTGGGCATGCAGCCCCGCAGGATGCAAAGCCCTCCGAGCGGCCCCGGATCGATCAGGGCAACGCGCGCCCCTGCCGACCCGGCCGTCCGAGCTGCCCAGTAGCCGGCCGAACCCGCGCCCAGCACGGCGAGATCGAAGTCAAAATCAGTCACGACCATCCTCGCGGCAACCTGACCTCGGCATTTTACCGCCTCAATCGGGAACCCGACAGAGGATGGTGCGGGTTTCAGTTCGGTCGTCGGGTGGGGCCCCAGCCCAGTTTGCTCTGAAGTCGTGCGTAGAAGTCGATTCGATCGAACTTCACCAGTCGGGCGCGGCGCGAGGCCCGCGTGAAGACCACGTGGTCGCCCATCCGGACCGGAATTCCCGGTTGGCCGTCCGCCGACAGGACCAGTTCCAGGTCGGCCGGCCCCTCGACCACCACCCGGATGTTGACCCGGTCGGACAGGACGATCGGGCGGGCCGACAGCGAATGTGGGCAAATCGGGGCGAGCACGAACACCGGCAGATCCGGCGTCAACAATGGTCCGCCCGCAGAAAGGGCGTAGGCAGTCGAGCCGGTCGGGGTTGCCACGATCAGCCCATCGGAATCGTAGGTGGTGAGGTAAGCACCGTCCACGTAGGTGGCCAGCTCGACCAGCCGCGAAAAGGCCCCCTTTGAGAGGACACAGTCATTGAGCGCGTAGCCGTCTCCGAGTGCTTCGCCCTGCCGAAAGGCCTGGGCGTGCATCATGGCGCGGTCCTCCAGGCGAAAGTCGCCGGACGCAAAACGCTCCAGGGCTTGCGGAAGTTCGTTGAAGGCCACCTCGGAGAGAAATCCGAGGCGTCCAAGGTCGACTCCGAGCAGCGGAATGGGCCCATCGGGAGCGCCACTGGCCAGCCGTGCGGCAGTCAGAAAGGTGCCGTCTCCTCCCAGCACGAGCACCAGGTCGGCTCCGCTCACGTCGCCAGGGTGGGGCGTGCGTGCTGACATCACGCTGGCCGCCCAACCCAAGGGGGCCAGCCAATCCCGCAGTTCCGCCAGATAGGCCGACATGTGCGGCTTGTTTTCGGCGTGGACCACCACGATGCGTTTCACGGGTACCTCGCTGACCGATGGAACTTTCTGCGGACGACCACGGTGGGCTTATTGCTTTCTTAACCCAGAGTGGCCGAAATCCAACCGCGAGCCAACTGCCCTCCCCGACCTTATTCCCAGAGAGAGCGCCCCACCGACCGGAGACTGGAGGGGCCGCTGAGGAGGAGAGAGCGATGTTTCAGAATCAGACCCCCGTCCGTGCCCTGATCGGCAAGACCAAGTTCCGTCGCTAATTTCAGCTTCCGTTTCTCGGCCACGTGCGGAGGGTAAGTGGCGCTTGGCATGTTCGAAGCCTGGCGCCACCAAGCCAAACTCGCTCCCTCCGAGCCACCGGCCTTCTCGTTCGCGCGCAAGGCGCTGCTGACAGACGAACGCCTGCCACCGGTGGTGCTGCTGGCTGCGGGGCCCGGATACGGCAAGAGCACCTTGGCCTGGCAGTTGGCCAGCCGGGAGCCCACAGCCACGCTGGTCTGGCTGACGGCCGACCCTTACGACACGGATGACGCGTCTTTTTTTGCCGCGCTCACGGTGGGGGTCAGGCAACATATCCCTGATTTCGGACGGGAACTCGAACCGCTGATTCAGGCCGGCAACCTTCCGACCCGGCTGCTCGCCCGTCGCTTCTTCGAGGCGATCGCCGCCTACAATCTGCCCGCCTTCCATCTGGTCCTCGACGACCTTCACCACCTGCAAGACGCTAATCCGGCGCTGGTCGAGGCCCTGGTCGGGAGCTTTGAGGCCTTGCCTCCAGGCACGCGACTGTTCATCACCACCCGCCGGCGGCTCGACCTGCCACTGGCTCGCCTGATCGCGCGCGGCCGGGTGCTGGAATGGGGGGCGGAGCAGCTGCGCTTTTCGGCTGAGGAGGCCGAAGGCCTGCTATCGCAACACGCCCCTGCCAAGCTTCAGGAGCCGGTCTGGCAGGACCAACTGGCCCGGCTGGAGGGCTGGCCGCTCGGCGTCACTTGGCTGCTGGGGGCCCAGACGCCCCTGAAAACCTGGCGCGTGGAAGGCCCCGACTCCGTGACCAGCCTGGCATCGTATGTGGCGGAGGAATTTTTCCTGGGCCAGCCCGAAGCGCGGCGCGTCCTGCTGTTGCAAGCCTCTTTGCTGCACGAGGTGAGCGTGACGGCCCTGAGCGAGGTGTTCGACGCGTCCGATGCCGAGGAGCAGGTGAGGCAACTGGCGGGCGCCATGTTGCTGAGGTCCCAGGGCGAAGGCCGCTATCGCCTTCCGGCCTATCTCAAGGCCTACCTGGGGGACCTGTGCGAGACCAGCGTGTTACCGGCGACGCGGAAGGCCTGGCACGGGCGGGCGGCTCGCTGGTACGAGGCCCAAGACCAGCCGGAACTGGCCCTGAACCACCGCATTGCGGCGCAGCAATGGCCCCAGGCGCTGCAGGATGCGCAGAGGGCCATTCCAGGTCTGCTCCTGTACGGTCGAAACCAGGCGGTCGCGACCCTGTTGGCCCAGTTTCCAGCGGATACGCAGGCCTCGAGCCCCTGGTTGAGGCTCTGGCAGGGACATCTCGCCCTGCGGCGGGGGCAGCAGGGCGAGGCCGCTCATCATTACGAGCAAGCGGCCTTGGGCTTTCAAGGCAGCGGCGACCCGGGCGGCGCCTTCAAGGTCGCGCTGCGTCGTTGTGTGCTGGACCTCTTCACTGGCGAGCAAACGTCCTTTGCGCAGCGCCTGGATCAGCTGGAGTCGCTGCGTGAGGCGGCCCGCCCCGAGGACCGGGCCGATCTGGAAGTGGTGCGCTCCGTGGCCGCGGAACATCGCGGGGACCTGGTCCTGATGCAGGCCTGCAGCGAAGCCGCCCTGGCCGTGCCGGTCGAGGCCAATGGGGAGGTCGCGGCCTGCCATGCCACGGCCTTGATGAACCTTTACACGGTGGCCTGGCTGCGCGGCGATTTGAGGGCGGCGCGCCGCCACGCCGAGCGGGCCCTGGATATCTCGCAACAGTGGCAGATGCCCGGCTATCGACTTTACCTGGCGTTCTTGCTGGCCTCCCTCGAACTGGTGGAAGGCCGGGTGGATGACGCGGAGAGGCGCTTGCGAGCGCTGCCCGCGACCTGGCCGGATGTGCTCGACTTTCAGGAACGGGGCATTGCTCAGACCGTGATCGGCCATTGGCACGCGGCACGTGGCGCCTGGCGCGAGGCCGAACAGGCGCTGCATACCGCTCTGGATATCTTCGCGGAGGCGGGGCACGCGGAGGGACGAAAGATTCCGCTGGAGCGATTGCTGTGGCTCTGGGTGGCGCGCCACCAGCCCGCGCGGGTGAAGCATCTCGCGGCCCAGACTGGCCCGTCGGAGCTTCGCAGCTTGCACGATCTGGCCCTGCTGCTGCCTCAAGCGCGTGCCAGTTTGGAGTTGGAAGACGTGGCGGGTGCGCAGGCCCTGCTGGACGGGTTGCTGCCGGCCCTGGAAGCTCACGGGGCACAGTTGCTGCTCGCCAGGGCTCAGCGACTGCAGGCCTTGGTGGCTGCTGCCGCTGGAGACGTCGTGGCCGCTCGCGAGGCGGCGCGGCAGAGCCAGGCGATCGCCGAACGCGAGGGCTACGATTTTCTGGCGGCGGAGGACCCCTGGCTCGCCGAGCGCTTCAACAGCTGGGTCGGGCGGTGGAGCGAGGCCGGTGAGGCGCCTGCCGGTGACGTGCTCACGCCACCGACCGCTTGCTCCCATGCCGTCCGTTGCCTGGGTGCCTTTGAGTTTCTGCGTGACGGCGTGGCGCTCGACCATGCGTTGCGCAAGAAAACCAAGCTGGTCCTGGCGGCGCTGGTGCTGCACCCGCGAGGTTTGACGGTCTCGTCGCTGGCGGAGGTGCTGGGGCTGCAATCGGTCACGCCTGGCAACCTGAAGACCCTGCAGGCGGATGTGGTGGCCATCCGTCGGGCGCTCGAGCCTGAGCTCGCCAGTGGAAAAGCTTCCCGCTATCTGCGCTTTGAAGAGGACCGCTACGTGCTGGACTGGACCCTGTTGGGAGAATCGGACCTGATGCGCGTGGAGCGTGAACTGAGCCGAGCCGAGGCGCAGATGCTGACCGACCCGGCCGCCGCCCGTGCTGGCATTGAACGGGCACTCGCCGATGTGCGGGGAAACGTGCTCCCGGAAGGGTTCTATGCGAGCTATTTCGAGCCTGTGCGAGATGGTTTGCGCAGGCGGGTGAGTCGCGCTTGCTCGTGGCTCGCGCGACTGCAATGCGAGCGCGGAGAGTTCAAGCGCGCGGACGACACCTTGCGCCAGGCGCTTGCGCTTGCGCCGTGTGACGAGGAGCATTACCTCGCGATGATGGAGGTGCAGCGCCAGTTGGGGCGGCCTGAACGAGTTCGCCAGGTCTATTGGGACTGTCGCAAGGCGCTCAAGTCAGAATGGGGCGTTTCGCCGAGTGAGGCCTTCGAACGGGCCTACCGCGACCTCGCTGCGCAACTGCGCTGACCGCGGCGTGTCTGCCGCCCTAGCGGCGACCTCCATAACTGGGAGCGGAGCTGCTGAAGCCACTGTAACCGCCGATGTCCCCGGCCGGGTTGGGCTGGGAGCGCACCCAGGTGTCCACGTTGAAGGTCGGCTGTGGCTGCGGCTCCGCCTCAGCCTTGGGGGCTTGCGCCTTGTTTTGAGCCGGTGCTTTGCTCTCTACCGGCGCCGCAGCGCGCTTGTGCGAAATTTCTCGCATAAAACCACCTCCACCAACCCACTCCACCATGTGTATCGCGACAGAGACCCGCAAACTTGCGTGGAAATTGTCAGGGACTGACCAGCGGGCCACGCTGGATGTGCAGGTTTCGCACCACCGCCTCGCGACGGTCGGTCAGCAGCACCCCGCCGTGAGGGTCAAGGTTGATATACCCCAAGGAGGGCAGGTAGGCGAGGCGCGCATCGCCTGTCAGGTAGCGCGTGTCGAACCCCCCCGCCAGCGTGTAGACCTTGCCGTTCTGTTTCAGGCGCACCCGGCCATTGCCCGTGTCTCCGACCAGCAGGTGCCCATCCGCGGTGAAGCAGATCGATCCCGGCAGGTTCAGCAGGGCCGTCACCGCGGTCGGAGCGACGTTCCCATCGGGGTCGGGAATGCCGCGCGTGGTTTCATACACCGACGGGTAGTTCACGCCTGGCAACTGGGTGTCGATGAAACCCGGCACGTCTCGCTTGCCCACCACCCGGGTGATGGCCTGGGTCGCCGGCGGGGTCCCCACGCTGAAAGTGGCCGGATCTTGTCGGGTGAACTTGAAGACCCAGTGGCGCCTCGTGTCAGCCACGTACAGTTCCGGTTGCGCCGCGGAAGGTGGCGACAGACGCAAGTCGAGCGCCCCATCCGGGGTGTAAGGGGCACCTTCCAGGGTCAGCGGCACGCGGAAGATCAGACCGTCCTGTTCTCGCACCACCAGAACCGCGCCTGGAAAGTCCTCCAGGCCCGCATCCAGGATCCAGAGATTGCCCGCGGCATCCCGTTGCAACCCGGTCGGTTTGGCCAGCCAGGCCGACTGCGCCGTTTGGCCGTTCGCGGGCGGTCCCCAGGATGCGCCTTCGATGGGATCGAGGGGAATGCCCCGCCCGGCTACGCTATACAGGTTGGTGTGCTCAAAGGCTGGCGAGGCGAGCGAGTCGCGGTGAAAGTGGCGGATGTCGCCACCCGGCAGTAGCATGACTCGTCCCGTCAGGGGCTGGGTGAAATACAGCGAACTGCGGGTGACGGTTCCGGTGGCCTCTTCGACGGCCAGCTTGGCGGGGTTGTAGAGCGGAAACCCATCCGGCTGCATCGGCACGCCGTCGCCCAGGGTCGCGTCGGCTGCCCCCC
Source organism: Candidatus Sericytochromatia bacterium (assembly GCA_035285325.1). Classification (NCBI taxonomy): domain Bacteria; kingdom Bacillati; class Candidatus Sericytochromatia; species Candidatus Sericytochromatia bacterium. The sequence continues at coordinate 16,224 of JAYKJB010000096.1, read as the reverse complement.
GGAAGGCGGATTCCCACACGTTCGGATTCGGAGGGCCATTGACCACGCCCGCGATGGTGTAGAGGTTATCGCCTGTCAGACTGGGCTCATTGGCGCCATAAAGGGGACCAGACAGGTTGGCCCCCGCCGCCGGCACCATCGAGACCAGCTGGACCCCATCCTGGGTGAAAAAGAGATGGCCCGCGTCGTCCCTGACCGCGTCGACGGGTTCCACGATCTGCGCCGTCAGCGCCGGCATCCCATCGCTCTGAGCGTATCCTCGGATGCCGATACCGGCCAGGCGCGTCAAGGCCAGCGGGCGGAACCCCAGCAGGCCGAACCACTGCTCCGACAGCTCGTTGGCCACCACGGGCGTGCTGGCGCCCCCGGCCGTCACCCGGCTGCCGAAGGCCTCGACGTAGGCGTTTCGAAGGATGTGGCCCGAACCCGCGCGCAACGCTTCGATCAGGGGCAAGGACGCCCCCGTGTCTTCCAGGGGCACCTGGGGGGCCAGCGTTCGCGTGCGCGCCAGCAAGGTGTCCAGGTCCGGGGCCGTCAGGTCCGCCAGCGAGGGGCCTGTGGCCGTCGCGTCCGGGTAGAGTTGCCAGCGCGCCAGTTCAGCCACCATGCTCGTCGACTCGTCGAGCACCGTGTGGCTCGCGCCCGCGGGAACGATGGCGCTCAGCCGGTGCCCCCGCGCCAGCAAGGCGTTCACCACGCAGGGGGCGGTGGCGGGGATGCTGGCCGTGAGCGTGAAGGCTCCGCCGGTCGCGGTGGTGTCCTGAACGACCTGTCCGTTGCGAGTGTACAGGCGCTCATCCAGCGACGAAACCGTCACCAGGGCGCTGCGAACCGGCCCCACCGCCTGCGCCAGGCGATAGGCCACCGCGTTGGAAGCGAAATAATCGTCCTGCAACTCGTTCAGGGTGACCGTGCCGACGAGGTCCGCCGGGTTCGTCAGAGCACGGAATTCCCGGGTACCCGCCGGGACCGGTGGCAGCAACGAGGGGGCTGCCACCATCTGCCCCGCAGTGCTGGCGTGTGCTGGGCCGCTGGCCTTGCTCCCTACTCGTTCCGCTGGCCCCCGCGGAAGGGCGACGTTGCTGCCTGCCCCGGTGCAGCCGGACAGCAACATAAGCGACAGGATGGAGGCATGAAATCGTGAGGACGCCATGGTTCAGTTCTCCCACTGCCGCCAAAGCTTGCGCAGGCGACCATGGCGGTAGTCTTGCAGGAGCACGTTGCCCTCCGGATCGACGTCCAGCTTTTCGGTGTCGTAGAGGTCCGCATAGTTCCGAGCATCGCCATCGAAGGCGTTATCCGTCCCGTTGGTTCCCGGACTGTGGTATCGACCGGCAATGGTCCGGATCGTGCCGCTGGCGTCGACCATTCGGATCAAACCGGCGCCGCGATCGTTGATGTAAAGCCGGTGCCGGCTGTCGAAGGCAAGGCCGCTGGGGTAACTCAGCTGAGCGGTCACGGCCGGAACTCCCTGGCCCAGACTGCTGGCCCCTGTGGCCGGTGGGAAGTCGAAATCGCCCTGTCCGTTGCTTTGGCGAGGCCCCGGCGGCAGGCCCACCACCGTGGTCACGATCCCGGTGGCGCGGCTGATCTTGCGCACCCGCTGGTTATCATAATCCGCCACGTATAGACATTCATCCTGAGGGTTCCAGGCCAGGGAAAGGGGCTGGTCGAACTTGGCCATCTGGGCATGGCTTTCATCGCCGCCGTAGTGGCCCAGCCAGCCCGTTCCCCCCACAGGGGTGTTGGCCGGGTCCCAGGTGGGGTTGCCGGCAATTGTGTAGATAGCCCCGGCCTGCATGAGCGGGGCAGTGCCGCTGCGCCCGAGCACCTCCCCGAGATTGTTGTAGAGCGGCGTTTCGTAGTTGAAATATCGTCCAGTGACCTTGGGAATCATCCGAATGCGGTGATTGCCCTTGTCGGCAATGTAGATATTGCCGAGTTCGTCGACCTCCACGTCCCACGGTTGCTCGATGTGCGCATAGCGCGCCGGGTTGGGAATCGGGTTGCCATTGACGTCATTACGGGGCCCCTCATCCCCGGTGCGCCAGTTCGAGGTGGTGGCCGAGGCGTAATTGGTCGGGAGGACCAGGGTTTGCGAGGCCATATAATCCGGGAAGCTCGCTTCGCTGGAGTTGAGGAACCCGAGCCAGAGCGGGTGTTCGCGGCTGATGAACCCGTAGAAGGGATCGGTCGGGTTGTTCAACGGGAAGTCCTCACCAGCCACCACCTCCACCCGGTGCCGCTCGATCGGGAAGGTCACGCTGGCCGGCGGGGTGCTGGGGTCGTTATCGTGGTCGAACGGGTCCGACACGCCCGCCAGGGGATGGCCAGGCTCATAGAGGGTGCTGCCTGGAACCGCCTGGTCGACCATAAATACGCGCATGATCTTGTTGACACCAGGGTCTGCCACGAGCAAGGAACCGGGATTGGCCGGATCGGCACTCGGTTCCCGTTCGATGCAGATCCCCAGCGGCTGGCCCAGGGCATAAGTCGGCAACCACAAGCTGGTCACCTTGCGAAGCGCGCCGGCCGCGTCGAGGCGCAGCCAGCGAATGTGGCCGCTACTGCCGGCGGCGGTGGCGCAAGAAATGAACACGTCGCGCCCGCCGTAGGCGTTGCGCGTGTGGGAGACGGCCACGCCGTAGTTGAACCCCAGCGGAATGGTCAAGGGCTTCGGCAGGGAGCCATCTCTCACATCGCCGCTGGCGAAGCCCAGCTGCGTGAAGTTGGCAAGGTTGCCTTCGACGGTGGGCGCTTCCCCATTGCCGAGGATGGAGGTGATGGCGGTCGGCCGTTCGCCCAGCAGCGTCTTCCACAGGTCCGAGATGGCACGCAACGTCGCGTTGGTCACCTCGGCGGCCGTCAGGGCCACCACATACTGATTGCGCAGGTTTTCGGTCCGTTCAGCTCGCAGGTCAAACCGCGCCACCTGGCGTGGCTGGTTGGTTTCGTCGATCTCCGTCAGCACCGAGGGCAGGATCCCGGCGACGATGGCGTCCTGAGTTCGGACAGCCACCTCGCGAAAGGTCTGAAAGGCATAGCTGACCAGGCTGCGGCCGCGCCGGAACGCGTCGCCGCGCAGCAGTTCGGTGGCCATCGTCGAGCCCAGGTTCAGGTTGATCTCGTTGGAGCTTCCGGCCGGCACGATGAAGCCCGTCAGGCGCAGGTTGTCGTTCAGCCAGGCGTTGACGACCACATCCTGCCCCAGGGGGTATCCGGAGGCAAACTGGAAACGCCCGGCCCCGTCGACGGTGGTGGCCAGGACCTTGCCCTGGCTGTCCAGGAAGAAGCGTTCGTCGCGGTTGGTCAGGTACAGGAACGCCTGGGTGAGGGCCCGATGAGGTTCCGCAGCCAGCAAGGCATAGCGCGGCGCCTCAGGCCCTGCGGCCCGGTACAGGCGCACCTTGCCCAGCAGGGAGCCGCCCTGGTCGCTGACCAGCCCGCCGCCGTTGTTGGAGATCAGCTTGGCGCCGCCGTTGCTGATCACGGAGGAGCCGTTGTTGCTAATGATCGCGGCCCCGTCGCCCGAGAGCAGGCGGGTGGGGGCCGTCAGGGTTCCATACAGTCCTGGGGGCGGTGGTGGCGCCGCGGGGCCACTGCTTCCTCCGCCGCCAGAACCGCCTCCTCTAGGAGGGGGCGGCACGACGGCAGAACTGGGCAGGGGAATGGGCAAGGGGACCGTGGGGGTCAGGGTCAGCGGGGGGTCCTGCGGGGGCGGGAGCGGAACCTGGGGCCCGTTGGGCGTCTTGCCCGTGGCGCCCGGGGTCTGGTCACGCGGGGGAAGGCCTGGGTTGGTTCCTGGCGCGGTGTTTCCGCGGATGCGGGTCAGCGGTGACTTGGCCATCGGTACGCCACCCGGCGCGCAGGCGGCCAGCAAAAGCGTCAGCCCGAGCAGGGCTCGCGCGACTCCGGACGGTCTCAGGGAGCAAGAACGTGTGGGCCCTCGATACGTCATGCGGCGGGTGTGGCTCCTCTGCTAGCGGCAGAAACCTGAAAGGGCAGCGCCGTCGCAGACGCCAAACATGTTCTACCCAAGCTTGGCCGGGCCGTCCGGGCAGTGACCGGATTCACGCGGGCGAGACCAGACTGCGGTGGGCGGCTTGCACCACGTCCTCCAGGTCCGGCGTCTGCTCCGGCGCGACGGGCTGCCAGTGGGCCAGAAATTCGATATTGCCTTCAGGGCCTTTGATCGGGGAATGGGTCAGGTGGACCAGGTGCCACCCGAGATTCAAGGCCTCGCGCTGGGCCTGGGCCAGCACGGCCAGATGGGCCTCCGGGGAACGAACGATGCCTGCCTCGGTCTGACCCTTGCCGACCTCGAACTGGGGTTTCACCAGCGTGATCGCTTCACCCTCGGGCCCGAGCAGGGCGAACAGCGCCGGGAGAACCTTGTCCAGCGAGATGAAGGAGAGGTCCGCGACCACCAAGGAGGGGCGTTCCGTGAAATCCTCCCGCTTCAGATGGCGGACATTTTGACGTTCCCGCACGTCCACCCGGGGATCCTGGCGCAGTTTCCAGGCCAGCTGGCCGTATCCCACATCGACAGCGTAGACGAGGCGCGCCCCTCGCTGCAGGCAGACGTCGGTGAAGCCCCCGGTGGAGGCGCCTGCATCCAGCACCACCCGCCCCGCCGGATCGACGCCGAATGCCTCCAAGGCGCGTGCCAGTTTCAGTCCGCCTCGGCTGACATAGGGATGCACCTCCCCCGTGACCTGCACCTCCGCGGAGGCCGAGACGGCTTGACCCGCCTTGGTGACCGGGCGATCGCCCACCCGCACCAGACCGGCCATGATGGCCGCCTGCGCCCGTTCGCGCGAGGGAAACAGACCACGCTCCACCAGCAACTGGTCCAGGCGACGTTTGTCCGTCATTGAACCTGCGCGCCCACGTAGCGGGCGATCGCCCGCAGGGGGTTGGCCTCACTGCCCCAGCCTCCCAGCGTGGCGAGACATTCCTCCGTGGTCTGGTCGAGTCGGCGACGGGCCTCGTCCAGGCCAAACACGGTCACATAGGTCGCCTTGCCGGCCGCCGCATCCTTGCCGGGCGTCTTGCCCAACTCTTCCGCCGTCCGCGTGCTGTCGAGGATATCGTCCGCGATCTGGAAGGCCAGTCCCAGCGCGTCGGCATAGGCGTCCAGGGCTTGGGCCTGTCGCTCGTCCGCCGCGCCAAGCAGAGCCCCGATGCGAACGGCCGCCCGGATCAGGGCGCCGGTTTTGTGGCGGTGGATGAACGAGAGGGTCTCCGGGCCCACGGCCTTGCCCTCGGATTCGATGTCGACGACCTGTCCGGCGATCATGGCCACCGTCGCACGGGCCAGTTCGTCCAACGCCGCGAGGCGCGACCGCGGGTCATCTCGCCCGGCGGTGGGCGCGGTCAGCGCGGTGAAGGCCCACGCCAGCAGAGCATCCCCGGCCAGAATGGCCTGCGCCTCACCGAAGACCCGATGATTGGTGGGCAGCCCGCGCCGCAGGTCGTCGTTGTCCATGGCGGGCAGGTCGTCGTGGATCAGGCTCTGCGTGTGGATCAGTTCCACGGCGCAGGCAGCGGTCAGAACTTCGTGCGCCTGGCCACCCAGGGCTTCGACGGTGGCCAGACACAGCAGGGGGCGGATGCGCTTGCCCCCCGCCTGCAGGCTGTAACGCATCGACTCCCAGAGTCGGGCAGGCTCGCCGGTCGCCACCAGCCGGGCCAGCTCAGCGTCGACGGCCTCTTTCCAGCCTTGCCAGTAGGTTGGCAGGTCAAACGTGGCAGCTGAGGGCACGACAGCGACTCCTCCCAGAAAAACGCGGGACGCGTCATGATGCCGGGGCGGGCAGGTCTTGTAAATGCGTCGCAGGCTTGGCTCGTACCAAGGTCACTGTCGCCTTCGCCCTGATCCGATACAAGATCGGGGCCACTGCTCCTACCTCTGGAGGGACTCTTACCCGTGTCACGCGCTGGATGCTTTCGCTCGTTTGCCCTGTCAGTCGTCTGCGCGGCGATGCTGCCGGTTCCTCAGGCCTGGGCGGCCTCCGGGGTGGCCGACATGCGCGATGTCAGCTCCGAGCACTGGGCCGCCCAGGCGATTCAGAGCCTGAGCGAGAAATACGGCGTCATGTCGGGCTTCCCGGACAAGAGTTTCCAGGGTGCTCGCACCGTCAGTCGCTACGAGCTGGCTGCTGCGTTGGCCAAGTTGATTGCGACGCTCGAGCGACGGATTGCGATCGCCACGGGAACGCCGGTGCCGGATGCGGGCATCGCTCCGGAAGACCTGCGCACGATTGCCCGTTTGCAACGTGAATTCCGGGAAGAGCTCGATCTGGTCAAGGAACGCCTGGATGGCCTTGAGAACCGCATTGGCGAGGTCGACAAGCGCCTGAAGGTCTCAGGCAGCGTGCGGGTGGACTACCGGGATTGGCTCTCGGATCCCCGCAACACCCTATCCACGCTGCCTGATGCTGATTTTCGGGTGCGTCAGGCGCTCGATTTCGAGGCCAAGCTGCCGCGCGACCTGGCCTTTCAGAGCACCCTGATGGCGGACCTGTATGCCCCTCCCAGCGCGGCCAACGCCTTTTTGCGCGGCAGCACCAGCCGTCCCGTGATGGACGTGTACCTGTCCAAGGCGCTGATGCGGTACAACCCTGGCTGGGCCGACATCCATGCCGGCGTCGGTTCCTTGCGTCAGCATCTCAGCTATGGCCATGCCAAAGCGGACCCCTTCAAAGCCAGCGTGTGGAGCAACGGCACGGGGGGCTTCGGCTTCGTCGGGACACCTGGGCTGGACCTGGATACCGCCGGTCAGCCCACGCTGGCGAATGCGCCCGGCGGAGCGGCGGTCTGGCAGCCGGGTACCGAGACTGCGATCGACTTCGTCGACCCCAACAACAGCAAGCTCTACGGGGCCCAGGGGGACGTGCTCGCGACCACCCAGTTCGTCAGCGGGCCCCTGCGCTTCGGCCTGGGGTTCACGCGCGGTGGCCTCAGCGGTCCGCTGTTGCAGGGAGGCACCACCCTCACGGCGAGTTCCCTGCCGGCCTTTGCGCAGTGGGACCAGCCAAGCCGGATGGTCGCCGCCGCGGCGTTCGATGGCGGTATTGCCCGCCTGCACGCCCTGACCAGCGCGCCGAACGGGACCTGGCTGGATCCATCGGCCCGCAACCGTTTCGCGGCGGCAGGGTTCGAACTGGGCGGTGAGGCGCTCGCGCTGACGGGGGAATGGTTGGCCCAAGGGGCGCTCTCGCCGACCTCGTGGGCTTCCCATCGTGCCGCGCTGCGGCTGGGGTCGAGCAACCTGCTCGATACCGGCGTGGGACTTCATCTCGGCTGGCTTTCCGGTCATCTGGCATCCTTGACGCCCAGTCTGGCGCGACCGGGTCTGATCGAATTCACGACCCGACCGAACGGCCCAACCCAGCCCGACTTTCAGTCGCTGGGCTTGCTGGTGCGCACCCCGGCTGTGCTGATCATCCCGTCCTTCACCCTCGCCTTGCAGCAGACGGGAGGCGGCCCCGATGGACTGAACGGCGCCCTCCAGACGCCTTTTGCGTCAGGCCTCACCCTCCAGACTGAGCTGGCCCTGTTCGACCTGCCCGCCCTTCAGTTCGAGTATTCCCGGGGCAAATTTGGCCTGGGCAGCCCACAGGGGCTTTTCTCGGCCGCGCCCTTCACGCACGACCAGCTGGCCCTCTCCACGGGGCTGACGTTCTGAACGAAGCGGCTTGGCCATTCAGCTGGGCGCAGGGGCCTTTCGATGTGGTAATTTACGTCCGGCGCGCCCTCCCGAGCGACCCCCGGGTGCGTCGGCCCTTCGGAAGAGGTTTTTCCTATGCACGCACTCGATGACCCTGCTGCCCTGACGGACCAGGATACTTCCGGCATGCTCGGTTGTGTCGACCGCCTCCCGGAGGTGATCGAAGCCGCTTTCGCGCGGGGAAAGGCCTGTTCGCTGCCATCAGGCACCTTCGACATGGTGCTCGTGTGCGGCATGGGGGGCTCCGCCATCAGCGGTGACGTGCTCCGAACCTGGGCGCTGGACGCAGCCCCTGTGCCGGTGCTGGTCCACCGTGGCGATGTTCTGCCTGCCTACGTGGGGGCGCGGTGCTTGCTGATTTGCCTGACGTACTCCGGCAACACGGCGGAAACGGTCTCCACCTTGCAACAGGCGATCGCCCGTGGCGTCTCCACGGTCGTCATCAGCAGCGGCGGCCAGGCAGTGGAACTGGCTCGCTCGGCGGGCTTGCCGGTGGTTGATCTGCCCGGGGGCTGGCAACCGCGCGCGGCCCTGGGGGACCTGCTCTTCGCTCTGCTGGGCGTGGTCACTTCCTTGCCTGGCTTTCCTGCGGTGGACGTCGCGCGAATCGCCGACCACTTGCGCGCGCGACGCGCGCTCTGGGCCGTGGAGGTGCCGAGCGCTTTGAATCCGGCCAAGCGTCTCGCCACGGCTCTGAAGGGCCGGTTACCCTTTCTGCTTGGAACGGGGCCCTCCACCGAGGCGGTGGCAGTGCGCTGGAAGTGCCAGATCAACGAGAATGCCAAGGCCACGGCCTTGCTGGGGCACTTGCCGGAGTTCACCCACAACGACATCGTGAACCTGACCGCGCAGGGCCACCCTGACCTCGTGTTGATTCACTTCAAAGACCCGGGTGATACCGCGTTGCTGCAACGCCAACGTCTTCACACGCTCGACCTGCTGCGTCCCCACCTGGGTGGCGTTCAGGAGGTGGAGGGGGAAGGCGGTGATTTGTTGACCCGTCAGCTGCAGATGATCTATCTGGGGGACTACACCTCGGTCTATCTCGGGCTGCTGAATGGGCATGACCCCACGCCGGTCGCCGCCATCGGCGAACTCAAACGTCGGATGGCCCTGGCGCTGGAGGAAAACAACGCATGAAGGCGGTCATCGTCGCGGGCGGCTCGGGCACCCGCTTGCGCCCGCTGACCTACAACGTGCCCAAGCCGATGGTGCCGCTGTTCGAGAAGCCGTTCCTGCAGCACCAACTGGACCTGCTCCGACGCCACGGGATCCGAGATGTGGTCATCAACCTGCACTACCTCTCAGCCGCCATCCAGGACCACTTCGGGGATGGTTCGGACAGCGGGATGCGGGTGGCCTATTCGCTGGAAGCCCAGCCAATGGGCACCGCCGGGGCGGTGCTGCTGGCGAAACCCCATTTTGATGACGAGCCATTGGTCGTGTTCAATGGGGACATCCTCACCGACGTCGACCTGACGGCCTTGGTGCGCGCTCACCGGGAACGCGGGGCGAAGGCCACCATCATGATGGTGCGCGTGACCGATCCGACGGCCTATGGCCTGCTGTTCACGGCCGAGGATGGCCGGGTCACGCGATTTCTCGAGAAACCGTCCTGGGACGAGGCCACCCTCGACACCGTCAATGCCGGCATCTACGTGCTGTCGCCGGAAGTATTCGAATACGTACCGGAGGGTGAGGCCTTCAGCTTTGAGCGGGGTCTGTTTCCCCTCCTTCTGAAGCTCGGCCTGCCGGTCTATGGTTTCTTGTCGGAGGCGTACTGGTTGGACATCGGGTCACCGGCCAAGTACCTTCAGGCCCATGTGGATGTCCTCATGGGACGGGTGCAGGTCGAGCTGGACGCGACCCACACGGCCAATGGGATCTGGGTGGCCGCTGATGCGGATATCGATCCGACGGCGGAGCTGCGTGGACCGCTTTATATCGGGCGTCGGGCGCGCATCCGGAAGCGGGCCCGGGTCCGGGAATTCTCCGTGCTGGGCCCGGATGTCGTGGTGGATGACCGCGCCTCGGTGGAGCGGGCCCTGGTGGGAGCCGGCTCTCTGGTCGGCGAGGATACGGTGCTCGACGGTTGTATTGTGGGCCAGCGATGCCAGCTGGGACCCTCGACCCGCGTGGGCCAGCATGTGGTACTCGCCGACGATTCCTCGCTGGGGCGGGGGACGCAGGTCGGTCCCTAACGACCGGGGGCGCTGGGCCCGCCTGGCCCGCTGGCTTGCGGGATGGCTGCGAGTGGCGTCACCGGGGTGACGCCGCTCACGCGCGTGCCAGCGCCATCCGAGGTACCATGACGCACGTATCCGGTGCCGGGTTGGGGGGCGTGCCATGGCGAAGTTGAGGGTTGCGGTGCTGATGGGGGGACCCTCCAGCGAGCGTGAGGTGTCCTTGCGTTCGGGCCAGATGGTGCTGAAGAATCTGGCGCCCGAACAATACGCGGCTTTCGGGGTCGAGTTGAATGAGCTCCTGGATTCCGCCACCGCCATTGCCGAACTGGCGGCCAGAGCCGACTTTGTTTTTCTGGCGCTGCACGGACGTCTGGGGGAAGACGGCACGATTCAGGGTCTGCTGGATGCGCTCGGGTTGCCCTATCAGGGGTCTGGCGTGATGGCCAGTGCGATCGCCATGAACAAGGTCCGTAGCAAATCGGTGTACGCCGAACTGGGCATTCCCCAGGCCCGCTGGCTGGATTGGCGCCACCTCGGAGACGGTCGCTGGCAGCGGGGCAATGCGGCGAGGCACGCGGAGCGGGGTCTGGAGGCGCTAACGGAGCTGGAACTGGCTCAGATATGTTGCGCCGAACTGGGCGAAGACCTGGTCTTGAAGGGGGCCTCTCAGGGATCGACGCTGGGCCTGGCCATGGTCCAGGGCCAGCCAGCCTTCGCTCCCGCTTTGCGGGAAGTGGCGCCCTATGACGACGAAATCTTGGTTGAGGAGCGGATTCGGGGGCTGGAGGTCACGGCCAGCGTGCTGGGCGGCTCCGCCCCACTTGCCTTGCCCCTGGTTGAAATTCGCCCGCGCACCCGGGATGTCTTCGACTATGAGGCCAAGTACACCCCGGGCGCGACGGATGAAATCTGTCCGGCCCGGATACCCGCAGACCTCACGGCGGCGGTCCAGCACCTGGCTCTGCGCGCTCACCATGGCATCGGTTGCGAGGGCGCCTCGCGCAGCGACTTTATCCTGCGGGACGGCCAGCCGTATATCCTGGAGACCAACACGCTGCCTGGGTTGACCGAGGGCAGCTTGCTGCCGCAAGCGGCCCGTGCGGCCGGCATCATGATGCCGGTGTTGCTGGACCGTCTGGTGTCGGATGGGCTGCAGCGGGCGGCCCGTCGCTCGACCCGTCGGGCTGAGCACCCGCAGGCGTAGCCCCCGCCAGGACCGTCGCGGCGGGCCGGGCGGGCAAGGGCTTCTCGGCACCGGACGCAGTCGGTCGTGCAGCGCTTCCGGTGGTCTGGCGTTGCAAGATTGCGACCGTCTGGTCGTCGGGCAGAGGGGCCTTGCCTGCAAACGTCGAGAGTTCTCCGCGCAGGTTTTCCAGCGCGGTTTGCGGTTCCATGCGGGCCACCTTCTGAAACAGGGCTGCCACCCGCTCGTGGCCAAGCGACACCCCTTGCTCGTCTTCCAGGTCTTCAAGTCCGTCCGAATAGACGGCCAAGCTGGCGCCCTGTGGCAGGGTGAACCGAACCTCCTTGTAGACGACCCGTGGATTGATGCCAAGGGGCAGGCCTTTGGCCGGAACCGGCTGGCCGTCCAGCAAGGGCGGTGGATGGCCCGCATTGGCCAGCAGCACGGACCCGTCGCGGGCGTCATAAATGAAATAGACTGCCGCCACGAAGATCTTGTTGCTCGGCCGGTTCCGATGGATCAGCTTGTTGAGGCGACCCAGGGTGCTGGCCGGTGAGGGAATGCCCGGTGCCAGGGCACGAAAAAGCGTGAGGGAGACCGCCATCATCAACGAGGCTGGCACGCCCTTGCCCGAGACGTCGCCGATCAAGACGCCCCAACGGGTGGCGTCAATCTGCACGAAATCGTAGAAGTCCCCCCCCACTTCCAGCGCGGGGGAGCAATGCGCCGCCACCAGAGCCCCTGGCACGTGGGGCAGGCTCTTCGGCAGCAATCCCATCTGCACGTCACACGCAATCTCCAACTCGCGCTTCAGGCGTTCTTGCCCGGCCAGTTCGCCGAACAGCTGGGCGTTTCGCAGGGAGAGCGCCAGGCTCTGCCCCAACGCATCCAGCAGGGCAAAGTCGCCTGGGGTATAGCCCTCACTGGAAACCTTGGGGCCCAGCAGGAGGCGGCCGATCATCCGGTCACCGACCTTCAAGGGAATGCTCACCTCTTCCTGACTGGGACCCTTGCGCAGCAGTGCGGCAGGGTCGGCCACCCCGCGCATCCCCAAGGTTTCCAGCCCGCCTTCCGGGCCCTTCACCACGACCATCTGGTAGGCGGGCGTGAGGGATTCGGCGACGGCGTCCAGGAACGCGTCGGTGTTGGCCGTGACGTCCAGTGATTCGCGCGAGGCGGCCGCGAAGTCACCGATGATGTCTCGAAAATCGGGCGACAACGGTGAAACAGCCGCTGGTCCCTCTCTCTCGGCGGTGACCGCGCGTCGTCCCCGCGCCCAGCGCGCCAGGGCGAGGGCGGTCAGCAAGGCGATCGGCGCGTCCACGGCCAGGTCCGGCACGTCCAGGTGCAAGGCCATCAGGTAGCCGCGAATGCCCAGGACGGCCAGCAAGTAGAAAAAGGCGGTGAACAAGACGGCCCAGAAGCCGAGGGACCGCTTGCGCGCGGACGCGGGGGAGGAAAGACGAGAGGGGGATTGGGGCATCGATGGGGCTCAAAGAGGTTACAGGAAGCGGATGATTCCCCCTCGAATCTCCTTGTCGCCGTGGGTCATCGCAGAGGTCAGGGTCGTTTGGACGTGGTGCGTCAGATCATCCTCGCCCATATCCAGGATACCCAGGATCGGACGATAGTTGCCGGCATTCACGGAACCAATCGCCCGGCGCAAATTTTCCCATTCCCGTTGATGGGCCAGCTGCTTCTGCGCCAGGGGGGACAGGGTTCGTTCGATCGCGCGCACCAGTTCGCCCAATTTGGGTACCTTCCCCCCGTCCGCCAAGGCTTCCTGAACGGCAACCGGGAGATGGGGGTAAATTCCACGGCGCACCAGGGAACCGACCGGGTCTGCCGCAAACTCCCGTCGAAAGGCATTGTCGGGGCGAGTCAGCAGATCGAGGGCCTCCTGAAGGTTCTCCGTCTGGATCCGATAAAGGCGCGCCTCCTCGGCCAGGGAGGTTCCTGTGACAAAGTCGTGCTGGGATTCCTCCAGGACGTGTCGGCGATAGTCCGGGTCCTCCAGCAACTTCCGCTCGGAGGTGGAGAGGGCGCTGCTGACCCAGGGGCCCAGGGCTTTCTCCAGGGCGCCGGCGCCGGGCTGGAGCCAGGCCCTGACGAACTGGGTATTGCCTTCGCGCACCTGCCGGGAGACCTCGGAGAGCGACAGTTCCAGCGCTCCACCATCCAGGCTCTTGATGAACCGTTGCTGCTCCTGCTGGATCGCCTGGACGAGTCCTTGAACCACCTTGAGCGGATCGGCATCCTTGGCTCCTTGCTGGATGGCAAACCGCGTGACGGCTGCCCGCAATTGGTCAGCGCCGTGGCTTTCCTGACCGAGCACGGTGAGTGCTGCCCGGAAGGAGGGATCCGTCAGGGCGGCTTTCAATTCGTTGGGGAGGCGCTTGTCCGTGAGCTGCGCCGTGGTTCGGGTATCCAGCAGCTTGGTCACGGACTCGCCATTGGGGGCACTGAGTTCCTGCAGAGCGCCCAGTGGGTCAACGCGTCGAAGGGCCCGCGAGACCAGCGGCTCTTGGTCGCTCCCCAGGCGACTGCGCAACTGGGCCCCGGAACGTCCGGTGTCCAGCAGGGCGTCGATCAGCGTCCGTACGGCCAAGGCCCTCTTCTCACTGGCATTCAGTCTTTGCGGGACATACCCGGTTTCTTCCAGCGTTTCGGCGGCCGCGGCGACCAGTCCCTGCAAGGAGACGGGGTCCCGCAGGGTGGCCTTTTCTTCCGGGGAGAGCCGAAACCACGTGGCCCCCAAGGCCAGTTCCGGCGATACCCTCAGCTGGGCGGCCAGTGGCAAGGCCTGGAATTGGGCCTTGAATTCTCGTTCCGGAGCGCTGGCGTTCCCGATCAGGCCCATCACCTGCTGGGCGACCCCCGCCAACCAAGGAAAACGCCGCTGGCTTGCCGGCAATCCGAAGGCGGCGGCTTCCCCGACCGGTTGCATTCTGGCGACTTCGCCCCGGTAAGCCTGCAAGATGGCTTGCCCGGTCTGAAGGTCTCGCAGGGTACCCGGCCCGCGGGTGCCGAGATCGAGCCGCAAGCGTCGCGTGAGGGCCTCCAGGTCACCTCCCTGCGCCAGAATCCGCTGTTCGCTGGCACGCAGACGCGCCACATCCAACCGAATGCCATGGTGCTGGCTCACCCGAGCCAGCGTCTCCGGGGAGACCCGGCCTGCAACCGCCAGAGAAGTCAGGACTTCAGGTAGGTCCACGCCTGTCGCGAGGGCCATGGCTCTGACGTCTGCGGGTGGGTAGAGATTGGCTTCCGCGTTGAGCATCAAAAATTTCCCCGGCGCCCGCGTGAGCAGGGCCTGCGGGTGATGCACCAGCAGCTTGAAGGCTTCGCCGAGGTCCGCGACGGGGTCGCGTTGAGCCTCCGGTTCGCCCAGGAACCCCCCTGCTTCGGTGGCCTGAAATTCGAGACTGCTGCCGTCCACCAGCTCAATTCGACCGCCTCCCGGTACCGGCAAGGCGAGTGGGTCCTCGACGGCAGGCGCCGCAGGGGAGGCTCCCGTAGCCTGCGGGCGGAGGGACGTGCCTCCAGCCGTGCTCGGCCGGGCGATTTCCGGTCGTGAGGGGAGCTGGGAGTGCCCCGCGGAGGCCAGGGGCCCCGAGGGTCTCGCAGGGGGGGAAGTGCCTGCCGACCCTGTCTTTATCTGGGGACCGGCAGAGGACGCTTGGTTGCCGCTTTCCAAGGGGCCGCTCGGAGCCTGCCCGCCAGGTCGGACCTGGCGCGGGTCAGCGACGCCGCCTCCGGGGCCCTGGCGTCGTCCTTGGCTGCTCAGCGGACTGGAGACTCCACCGGCAGCCGGGGAGGCCCCCTTTGCCGGGGGGGGCGCTCCTTCCAGAGGGCCCGTGAAGGGCTGGCCCGATCCTGGCCGAGTGAGCGACTTCACGCCCGGAACGGGGGCGCCGGCGTCCGATCCACCTGGCGAGGTCGGGACCAGCGGGGCGCTGGCAGAGAGCGGAGCGCGCGGACTCAGTGGCACGGAGGCCGAGCGACGTCCCGGAGGCAGGGGACCGGTGGGTGGGTTCGGAGCCTGCTTCAGAGCGGAAGGGCTCAGCGGCGCGGTGCCGGCCGGTTGTCCCGGGCGGGCGCCAGGAACCGAGCGTTGACGGGCCAGGGTTGCCAGGGAGAGCGACTCGACCGGGCGGCCGGGCTCCCCCAAGTCTCCACCTGGTCGGCGGTGCCTGACGCTCCAGCCCGAGAGACGGGCAAATTCTCGTCCCGGGCGCGGGTCACGCCCCCGCGCGAGGCTTCGCCCAAGCGCTCGGGCCAGTTCGAGCGTCAGCGTGCTGCGACCCCCGAGCTTGGGCAAGGTGAAGGCTTCGACGGCTATCTGGATCGTTCGTTCGGACGTCAGCAACTGGACCAGGCGGTCTTGTTCCGCCCTTTTTTCGAGTTCTTTGGTGTCCCGTTCAGTCTGCTTCGGGCCTTCGCTCGGAACCGTGGAGAGGACTTTGAATGCGTAACCGTGCCACTGGCGCAAAACGGCGGGCGGCAAGGCTTGCAGACTTGCTTTCAGGTCAGCGACCTGTTCCATGGTCCAGTTGCCCACCAGCTGTGCCCCGGGCAGGACTTCCCTGATCATGGCCGAGGCAGCGGCCCCCACGCTGACCTGGCTCGGTAGGACTGGTGCCGCGGAGACCTGCACGGGTAGCAGGGCCGAACTGTCGGCCACGCTGGGATCGAACCCCACCGTTCCCGTCGGTTGGGTCTGGATCGTGTTGGGGGCTTCGCCAGGCGCTGCCTGAAGGCTTCCTGTTACAAAGGGTTTCGGTGGGGGGCCCCCCACCTGGTGAAGCCCATCTGGGGTCATGCTGGTCGCTCCCGTCTGGCGAATTGAGGTCTCGGCGTCGGCCTTTCTCGCGGGACCTGACCCTGCTTGTCGTGGCAGGCAGCCCAGGCTTGTTGCCTTAAACGGTTCCTTAATACAAAATTCATCGTCTTACCAAAATCCATCGTCTTACAGAAATCCATGCCTGCCCTACAGCGCGCGGGTCTGGTTTGCGCCCGCGCGGTCGACCCACTGCATCAGGTCTTCCGCCAGACTCACGGGGAAGCCCAGTGTGGCGATCGCCTCCTTGGCCTCCAGCTTCAGGGCCCCGATGCGCGCCCGA